>CAZWPW010000121.1:0-5858 GCA_964635525.1 uncultured Bacteroidaceae bacterium | reverse complement strand
TATATGAGAGTGTGGCAAGCCTTGCCGAACATCGCCCCCGAGACGCTATCAAATGCGTAAAGCAGGGACAACGGGATACCCACCGAGAAGCCGGCAATGGCAACCCTGCGCAATAACTTCTTGTGCAAGTGCAAATCGGCATGCAAGCGGTTGCGCCCTATGTAATAACCCAAAATGAACAGCCCGAACACCTTAAAGTAACGGTTCCCGTCAATGAACTCCTGCACGCGCACCAAAGCCCCTTGGACTAGGAACTGGTACACTTCACCATAGCTCTCAGCATCGCGAAGCCAATAGCCGAAATTCTCCTCCGTTATCCCGTACTTGCCGCAATAGTGCCATTGAGCCTCGACAAATGGAGCCGACAATGATATGCCCAGCAGTTCCGTAGCTGCATCTACCACTACGGGCAAGAGAAGAAAGAAGGCAGCCCACGACAACAGAGCCTTGCCCGAAGCGTTGCGGAACAGGAGCAACGCCATGCCTAGGAGTGCATACAGCATCAATATGTCGCCGCTCCAGACGAGCATCAAGTGCAAAAAACCAATTATCGCCAAGACCGTCATCCGGCGCAGGAAAACCGCAGTGGCATTGCCTCCCTTGCGCCCGACGTTCGACAATATGATGGAAAAGCCTATCCCGAAAAGCAATGAGAACAAGGTGTAGAACTTGCCGTCGACAAGGAAGCACATCAGGAACTGCGCCACTGCATCAGCCTCCGCCCAAGGCATGGCAGAGGCCACCTCGGGAGGCTGGAACACATAAAGCGACAACTCAGGGAAGTTGGCCATGCATATCCCAATCAAGGCAAAGCCACGCAAAGCGTCAATAACGACATGGCGCTCCGATGGCTTTACTGGCGAAGAGGTGTTCGGCGCAATGCTATGCATCATCTCAATTGCATTTGTAGTGCAGCCTCAGGCCACCCCTACTTCTTGCAACAGCATTGTTTGGTTGCCTCGGCATATTCCTCATCGGTGACTGCCTCCAACCAAGTGTTTTGGTTTGTGGAGGGGTTGCACTCTATAGCAAGGTGCGAAAACCAGCTGTCAGGCGCAGCACCGTGCCAATGCACCACACCGGGGGCGATTTCAACTATGTCACCTGGCTCCAAGCGGCGTGCGGGCTTGCCCTTTTCCTGGTAGTACCCTGTTCCGCCCACTGCAACCAGAATCTGCCCTCCCGTGTGGCTGTGCCAGTTGTTGCGGCAAGAGGGCTCGAAAGTCACGTTAGCAATAGGCACATTAAGCTCCTTGTTTTCAGTAAGCTGCGCCAGCCACGACTTGCCTGTGAAATACTGCTGGTATCCCGTGTTCTCGCTCCCGGTGGGGAAAACACTGATTTGTGGGACACCGTTGGTCGATTCTTTTGTTTCCATTTCCTGCGATTTGACGCCGGCGATGCCAACCAAGAAAAGCATTGACAAGGCGGCGATGGTTTTCTTTACAAATATTTCCATAAACATCAGTCTTTGTTTGGATGCAAAATTAGCATTGTGCAAATATAGCACATGTACGAATATCACGGCAGATTGTGCAATATTTACTTTTTAACAACTTGCTGACTGCGAATAACGATTATATTGATTACATTTGCCAACCTGCACTCAAACAAGAACGCAAATATGGCAGATAGCGCCAAAATCATCAACTTCGACACCGTGGGCGATTACAATGGCCTCTTCGGGCTCGAAGGCCTGCACCCGTTGGTGAATGTTGTCGACATGTCGAAAGCAACAATACACCCCAAACGCTTCGTCGCAAACTACGGCATATACGCGCTCTTCCTGAAAGAAACCAAATGCGGCGAAATAAGATACGGCAGGCAAACATACGACTACCAAGAGGGAACAATAGTCAGCTTCGCGCCGGGGCAAGTCGCAAGCGTCGAGATATACGAAAACGCCACGCCAGCAGCCTTAGGGGTAATATTCCACCCCGACCTCATAAGGGGGACATCGCTCGGCGACGAGATAAAAACGTACTCCTTCTTCTCGTACAACTCCAACGAAGCCCTGCACCTGTCGCAAGACGAGAAAAACATACTCGCAGAATGCATGAAAAACATCAAAAGCGAACTGCTCAGACCCGCCGACAAACATGGCAAAACGATACTGGCAAGGAACATACAATTGATGCTCGACTACTGCATGAGATTCTACGAGAGGCAATTCGACACGCGCTCGGTCTCGAACAAAGACGTGCTGGCCAAGTTTGAAACACTCCTTGACGACTATTTCACCAGTAACAATGCGCAAACCGAAGGGCTGCCAAGCGTGAGGTATTTCGCCGAAAGAGTGTTCCTATCGCCCAACTACTTCGGCGACCTCATAAAAAAGGAAACCGGCAAGACCGCGCAGGAACACATACAAAGCAAACTCGTCGGCAACGCAAAGCAAATGATCGCAGGGACAAGCAAAACAATCAGCCAGATTGCCTACGAGCTTGGATTCCAATACTCGCAGCATTTCAACAGGTTCTTCAAGAAGAACGTGGGATGCACTCCCAACGAGTACAGGCAGCAGCAATGACATAGCAACCACACCAATGGTTTTCTGAAACAAAATAAAAGCGCCGTATTTGCCATTTAAATAAATAAGCCTATATTTGCACTGCAATTCAAGGAAGTTTGGGTGAGTGGCTGAAACCACCAGTTTGCTAAACTGACGTACGAATTTTGTCGTACCGGGGGTTCGAATCCCCCAGCTTCCGCAAGCCTTGCCCGCGATGGCAAGGCTTATTTTTTGCGTTTCCGCGTGGATTTTCCGCAAACAAAGCCGGGATGTTTTGTTACTAAAGATTCTTTTTAATACATTTGCAGCCGAAAACTTTTAAACAATTAATTATGAATCAGTACGAAACCGTTTTCATCTTAACTCCCGTTTTGTCTGACCCACAGATGAAGGAAACGGTAGAAAAGTTCAAGGCCGTCCTGTTGGACACAGGAGCCAAGATCGTTAATGAAGAGAATTGGGGGCTGAAGAAGTTAGCCTACCCAATACAAAAGAAGTCGACAGGCTTCTATGTGTTCATCGAGTTCGAGGCAGACCCATCTGCCATCATCAAACTGGAGACAGCCTACCGCAGGGACGAGAGAATCCTGAGGTTCTTGACATTCAAGCAGGACAAGTTCGCTGCCGAGTATGCTGCAAAGCGCAGGAATTTGAAACTATCTAAAACAACGGAGGAGAAATAACCATGGCACAACAAAACCAATCAGAGATAAGGTACCTCACCCCGCCGTCGGTAGACGTCAAGAAGAAGAAGTATTGCCGTTTCAAGAAAAGCGGAATCAAGTACATTGACTACAAAGACCCTGAGTTCCTGAAGAAGTTCCTCAACGAACAGGGCAAGATCCTCCCGAGAAGAATCACGGGTACATCGATGAAATACCAGCGCAAAGTTGCACAGGCAGTAAAGCGCGCCCGCCATTTGGCTCTTCTTCCTTATGTTGCCGATTTGTTTAAATAACCTAAGAACACACTGATTATGGAAATCATACTTAAAGAAGATGTAGCTAACTTGGGCTACAAGAACGACATAGTGAACGTCAAGCCGGGTTATGGCAGGAATTTCTTGATCCCGAAGGGGAAAGCCATCCTTGCTACCCCGTCGGCAAAAAAGATTCTCGCCGAAAGCCTGAAGCAAAAAGCCCACAAGTTAGAGAAGATAAAGAACGAAGCCCTCGAATTGGCCAAGAAGCTCGAAGGCGTGAGCCTGACCATAGCAACGAAGGTAAGCTCGACAGGCACTATATTCGGGTCAGTCAACAGCATACAGATAGCCGAGAAATTGGCAGAGAAAGGGTTTGAGATCGACCGCAAGATAATCGTTGTCAAAGAAAGCATAAAAGAAGTCGGGAACTACGTGGCAGAGGTAAAGCTGCACAAGGAAGTTTCTGTCGACATTCCCTTTGAAGTCATCAAAGAGGAAGAGCAAAAATGACATGCGAGAACTGGCATATACAAGGGCAAAGGCTGCTTCTGGCAGCCTTTTCTTTTATGCACATAGTTGCCGTGCCATGCATAAAACAACCCTGGCAGCATGAAAGAGGCAAGCGCGGGGAGGCCTGCGAGCCGGATAAATGCGTATTTTTGCCGTAACAATTTCATTGGTAATGGTTCTTAAAAACTTGTCAATCGTCAACTTCAAGAACATTAAGAGCGCCGACATATCGTTGTCGCCAAAGCTGAATTGCTTCTTCGGGATGAACGGCATGGGTAAAACGAACTTGCTGGACGCAATATATTACTTGTCGTTCTGCAAGAGCGCCATAAACCACATTGACAACCAGCTCATCAACCATGACGAGGAGTTCTTTGCCATCACCGGCAAATACGAGGACGACAACGGGGGCAATACGAGCATCTCGTGCGGGCTGAAGAGGAAACACAAAAAGGTCTTCAAGAGGGACGGCAAGGCTTACAAGAGGTTTTCAGAGCATATCGGGCATATTCCTTTGGTCATCATCTCGCCATCTGACAACTACATGATTTCAGGAGGGAGCGAGGAACGGAGGAAGTTCATGGACATGGTCATCTCGCAATACGACGGCGAATACCTCAATGCCTTGATCCGATACGACAAGGCATTGATGCAGCGCAACGCGATGCTCAAATCTGAAACGCTGCACAAGACACCGGAATATGAGATATGGGAGGAGATGATGGACATCCATGCGCGCATAGTGCACGGCAAGCGTTCGCAGTTCATTGAGGAGTTCATGGCTTATTTCAATGAAATATACCAATGCATCTCGGCAAAACGCGAAAACGTGTCATTAGCCTACAAATCGCATTGCTCGTCGGGCAATTTGAAACAGATGCTCGAGGAGTCAAGAGAAAGGGACAAAATAATAGGGTTCACCACGAAGGGCGTGCACAAGGATGACATCGAAATGGCATTAGGCGGATATGCAATAAAAAGAGAAGGCTCGCAGGGGCAGAACAAGACTTTCGTCATTGCATTGAAACTGGCGCAATTCATTTACCTTGACCAAAAAGGAAACAACAAGCCCCTTTTGCTGCTTGACGACTTGTTTGACAAGCTCGACAATTCGAGGGTCGAACAAATAATAAAGCTTGTCGCCGGCAAGGACTTCGGGCAAATCATCATCACCGACACCGACAAGTCGCGGTTCAACCCCATACTCGGGCAAGTGGACAATGATTACAAGATATTCAACGTCACCAGCGGCTGCATAGAACCCGAAAGCGCAGCAAACGGCGGTGCTGCACAGGCATGACGGCTAAAGCTCAAACGATGAATAGCCTATAAGGTTGCCATCGACAAAAAGATCCACGCGGTAGCTACCTTCGTAGAGGTACTCGTTGATATTCCAGTACATCGCCATGTCGACTTCATCACCTCCGAACTCAAAGTCTTTCCTGATCGAATACTCTAACCTTGCGCCCTCGTAGGCGAATGTGCCTGAATTGGCGTTCTTCAGGACGCTGTTGTCGGGCTTCGTTATTCTCATGTAAACGGTCTTGATGCCCGGGTCGGCATTGGGATTCCTGTCAATCTTGAAGGTGAATGCCAGTTGCTCGGCATCCTTTATCTTGCGCGCTTTTTTCCCGCGTTTGTTCTTAGCTACAACTGCGATGTTGCTTGCGTTCAATTTTGATGCTATGCTGACTTTCTGGGCAAGAACCTGTTTCTCTTCCGAGAGGATGGTCACTTGCGAGGCGACTTCCCTATTCTGCCTCTTCAGTTGCTTGTTTTCGTCGTCCAACGCTTTGTTTATCCTGCCCAACGAATCTATTTGCATGACATAGTTCCTCATCACCTTCCTGACAGTCTGCAATTCCTTCTTCAGCCTCATTATTTCAGCAGCGTCGGCACTCTTGACCGCCTGCA
>CAZWPW010000120.1:0-5884 GCA_964635525.1 uncultured Bacteroidaceae bacterium | reverse complement strand
GTCCTGAGTATAGAATCCAGCACGCCAAAGTCCTCTGATGTCGCCTCAAGCATGACGGCGGCCGCGCCGTCGCCGAAGATGGGGCAAGTGGCACGGTCGGTGTAGTCAACCATTGACGACATTTTGTCAGCCCCCACCAAGATGATTTTCTTGTACCTCCCGGAGCTGATCATCGTGGAAGCTACATCCAGCCCGTAAAGGAAACCGCAGCAGGCAGCCTGCAAATCAAAGGCAAAAGCATTCCTCAAACCTAACTTCTCGCACAGGATGGATGCCGTGGAAGGGAAATGGTAATCGGGCGTGGTGGTGGAGACAATTATCGCGTCAATATCGTCAGGGCTTGAACCGGTTTTCTTCATCAACTGTTTAGCAGCTTTGCGCGCCAAGTACGACGTGCCTAAACCCTCCTCGTTGAGAATGCGGCGCTGCTTGACCCCGATGCGGGTCATTATCCACTCATCGTTGGTGTCGACCATTCTTGACAATTCTTCATTGGTCAAGATGTAATCAGGGATGTAACCCCCAACTCCGGTGATTACGGCATTTATTTTATCCATTAGGGCCTTATCGGATTAATTTATAAATAAAGAACTACAGCCTATCGGCCGTAACAATCACCTTAGTACGGCTACGCCACTGCCGCATCACACAGCAGCTTTCGGGAGCGCAAGTTTACCGCGATAGTGGCCGCACTCACCGCAAACCGTATGGTAAACATGCCATGCCCCGCAGTTGGAGCAAACGGCCAATGTAGGAGCTACAGCCTTGTAGTGAGTTCTTCTTTTAGCCGACCTTGCTTTTGATTGTCTTCTTTTAGGATGTGCCATTTCTAATTGTTTATTTGTTGTTATCTAATAATTTCTTCAACTCGTCCCAGCGCGGGTCACTTTCGGCCTTGTGCCAGTTGCCTGCGCCTCCTTTGCCCTGCCCGTCGACGGCATGTTCGCTAAGTTTTGCCATCATTGCCTCATCGCATCCGCCATTGGCATGCACGCATTTGCAGGGCAATGAGACGGCTATCGTCTCAAATATGGTCCATGCCACGTTCAATGTACCTTCGGCATTATCGACATAAACCACTTCATCTGCATCGCCTTGCCCTAAGGCAACGATGAAATCCTCTTGCACGTTGACCTCAACTTCTACATCACCAAGGCAACGGTCGCAAGGACATACCACGAAGCCTTCACAAGCAATGCGCATCGTGTAATCCTTTTGCTGTCGACGCACGTCTACCAATGCCGTGAGCTTGCCTCTGCCCAAAACCGGGGATGACATTGCATCGAAAAAGCCATCATCCAAAGAATATTCACGATGCACGCCCTCGCCAGCCTTAATGTCAACCAAGCAGATGTCAAATTGCCCAAAATTTTCCACGATGCCAATCAATTGAATGTGCCTTTGAACATCCATTCTTGCATGGCCAACGCACATTCGGGCTACAAAGGTACTAATTATTTGTAACAGCGAACCAATTTCACGCTATTTTTACTCTTTTGGATTTCATTTTTGCATGGCGAGGCACTTGCCGGGATTGTATCATCCTCCCTTTACGCCAAGCTCAAAAAATAGAAGCGGCGCAGCTAACATGGCGGCGAAGGCAACTGGAGGTCATGAAGTGTGGGTAATGAGGTTCATGAACTCCTCACGTGTCTTGGCTTGGTTGAATGCCCCTGTGAAGTCAGAAGTCGTGGTGATAGAGTTTTGCTTTTCCACACCCCTCATTTGCATGCACATATGCCTAGCTTCGATGACAACCATCACGCCGAGGGGATTCAACGTTTCCTGGATGCATTTCTTTACCTGCAAGGTCAGGCGTTCCTGTAATTGCAAGCGTTTGGCATAGACATCGACAACTCTGGCTATCTTGCTCAGGCCGGTTACGTAGCCGTTGGGGATATATGCGACGTGAGCCTTGCCATAGAAAGGCAAAAGGTGGTGCTCACACATCGAGAAGAAATCAATGTCCTTGACAATGACCATCTGGTCGTAGTCCTCCTTGAACATTGCAGAGCGGAGGATTTGCATTGGATCGCTCCTGTAGCCGCTCGTCAGGTACGCCATGGCGCGGGCTACCCGCTTGGGCGTTTTCAACAGGCCTTCGCGTTCAGGGTCTTCCCCGAGCAATTGAAGTATCTCGCGGTAGTGCGGCATCATCAACTTTATCTCTTCGCTGTCGCGGGTCGGGAATTCCTGCATGTCCTTTTATTCTATTTTGATTATGATTCTTGACCTCATGATGCTCATTAGGCCAAACTGTCTAGTTCCTTCCAATTCGCGCATCATGGCATCAGCCTCCTCGATAGTCTTGAAATCACCGAACTGGCAGAGCCAACGCGGCGACTGGAACACCGTGTACACTTCGGTGTCAGGGAACAGTTCTTTTGCGATTGCTGCCATACGGTAGGCCTCATCCTTGGCGGCCCTTGAGTTGTTCCCTGAATACAACTGTATGCGGTAGCCTGCTGTCTTGATTGTTTTCCCGTCGGTCGACGATGTCGAAGTCTCCCCCCCGACCAAGGCTTCCACCTCGGAGCTTTGTGTTATCGTCACCCTGCCTTGCCCTGGCACATAGCTTTGGAGTTCCTCCAATATGTCCTGCGCATGCGATGGCATAGCTGCAAACAAGGCTATGCATATTGCTGTAAGGATGGTTCTCATCTATAAAATATTATAACCAGAAGGCAGGCCGCAAGAACAACCGCTCCTACAGCCTGCCTTTGGTGAATTAATTGAATGCGTCAATTATTCCTTTGAAATCAGCCGCTTTCAACGAAGCGCCACCGATAAGGCCTCCGTCGACATCGGGATTGGCGAACAACTCTTTTGCATTCGATGCCTTGCAGCTGCCTCCATAAAGTATTGAGACACCCTCGGCGATGCCGTTACCGTATTTCTTGGCAATTTCCGCCCTTATGTAGGCATGCATCTCCTGCGCCTGTTCAGCCGTGGCCGTCAACCCAGTTCCTATTGCCCACACCGGCTCATATGCTATGACTATCTTAGAGAAGTCTTCTGCCGGCAAGTCGAACAATGAAGCTGAGAGTTGTTCATAAACTACCTCGTTTTGTTTCCCGTTCTGCCTTTCCTCAAGCACTTCGCCAACGCAGAAAATAGGTATCAAACCGTTTTCCAAAGCCAAAGTGACCTTCTCTTTGAGTATGGCAGGCGTTTCATGATAATACGCCCTGCGCTCGGAGTGACCGAGTATGACATATTTCGCTCCCGTGGATGCCACCATCGAAGCCGAAACTTCGCCAGTGTAAGCACCCTCTGCCTTGTCGGCGCAGTTTTCTGCCCCCACTGCAATCTTATACGGCTCAACAACCTGCGTTACTGATGCCAAGTGAATGAATGGAGTGCAAATAACCACTTCGCAATTCAGCTTGGCACTGGCCAGCACCTCGTTGAGTTCCTTTGCCAATGCGACACCCTCTTGCAATGTCTTGTTCATCTTCCAATTTCCTGCAACAATGTTCTTTCTCATGTTTTTTTGTTTTTTATTTGCTTGTCATTTTGATTATTTGAAACTGATTCTTCCGATTTACTCATGTTGTTCACCTTGAGCCATATTGTTTCGATGCCTATTATCAATGCAAGGGGCAAGAAATAGAGCAGCACCACGCACGCCACGACAACGAACCAGTCACATGATTGTACTCTGCCGACTGGCAAACTTGAAAGGTCGGGGATGCTAAGGTCATGCTCGCCGGGCAAATGCCTGTGATGCCATTTGTTGACTATCGTGCCGCCCTTGAGCAGCATCAGTCCTGGATTGGAACGAACCATGGTTTTCAATGCCGTCTCGTCGGTGAAATAAAAGTCATAGCCTGCCCCCATGTAATCTTGCCAATACGATATGAGGCTGTCATTTGATGCCGTAAGGCAATAGAAGGCATAACCGTTGTCCTTGCAATAGTCGTATATGTCATTGATGCGGTCGATGTTAAGGTCGCTCGCTTTGCTTATGTCATGCACTATCAACAAAAACATGTAGCTCGTGTCAGAAAGTATATCGAGGGTCAAGTCACGGCCTGACTCTATGTCGATGATTGAGAAATCGGTTATGGAAGGCTCATGCCCCCCGACTTGAACTGTAGTCGAATACAGGAAGTTCCATGTTGAATCGGGGTACTCGTCAAGCGAAAACCCGCGCTTGACCCCGTCTTTCTCAAGGAAAAAGGTTGTTTCATACTCTGCCGCGTCATCACCGGAAGACATGGCCTCCTGGATGTTGACTCCCACCTTGTATGGACGGAAATCTATTATCGGCAGATTGTTCAGGCAATAAACCGAGAGCGACAGTATGAACACCACAGAATAGGCAGTCACTATCCACTGCACTCGCCAAGTCATCACCCTGAACATCAATTTGCACCTTAGCATGACCACTAATGTCATAGCAAGCAATATGACGTTCTTGCCGAAGGTTTGCCAGTTTGACAAAACCACGGCATCGCCAAAACAACCGCAGTCGGATACTGGGTTAGCTACCGCCAAGTAAAGCGTCAAAGGGGTCATAAGCACCATGAAGGCAAAAGCAAAAAGCGACGTGAGTCTGCGCTTGATGGCAAACAGGAGATGGATGCCTACAATGAACTCAAACGACGGCAGGACAACTGCGATCACGGTCATGGCAAAACCATGAAGAACACCGCCATAGCCAAAGGCCGAAAGATATTCAGCTATTTTGAATGACAGTCCCTCTGGGTCGACAGCCTTGACAAAGCCTGAAAAAATAAAAGTCAATGCAATCAGGAAGCGGCAAGCATTGACGGCGACAGGCATGATTTGACACCTCGCGTTATTCATGCTTGAGCTTGATAAGTGCAAAGATGGAATAGTTTATCATGTCCATATAGTTCGACGACACACCCTCTGAGACTTCGGTGCGCCCTTCGTTGTCTTCAATCTGCTTAGTGCGGCTTATCTTCATCAATATCAAGTCGGTATAACTCGACACGCGCATCTGCCTCCATGCCTCGCCATAGTCGTGGTTCTTGGCCAGCATCAATTGCAGGGCATTGTCCGCATGACGATCGTATGCCTCAAGAGCCTCGCCTTGCGACATGTCAACAACAGACGAGAAACCTTTCTCAAGCTGGATTAGGGCCACAATGCCATAGTTGACTATCGCCTCGAAGCACGATGCGATGCTCTCGTCAACCAAAGCCACGCCGGCCACCTCAAGGCTGCGTACCCTGTTGGCCTTGATGTATATTTGATCGGTAAGCGACTCGGGACGCATCAAGCGCCATGCCGCGCCATAGTCGTTGAGTTTCTTCGCGAATGTTTCCCTGCAGCTCTTGGCCGCCTCGCGGAACTGTCTCTCGGTTTCACTCATTGCGCATTGATGATTTTACAGCGCAAAGTTAAGGAATCGCCCCCAATGCGCCTAACAATCCAAAAAAGGGTTTTGATTATTTCAGCATTCAAGGCGCAAACGCCCATGCAAGGAGAATCAGGAACACCTGAGAACCTGCCCAGGACGCAAAATAGTCTTCCGCGTGATGCCATTCAGACGGCACAGCTTCTCAACTGTGGTACCCTGTCGCGCCGCTATGCGCGAGAGGGTATCACCCTTTTTGACACGGTGGTAGACAGCTCCCGACGAGCTGTCAGACGACTTGCTCTTGCGGAAAGTATATGTGTCACAAACAATGTCCTGCTTCTCGAAGTCAAACATGAACCGGGGATTGATGGCTATGCCGCAAAAACGGGTCTCGAAGTGAAGATGAGAACCCGTCGAACGACCCGTGTTCCCGCCAAGGCCTATCGGATCGCCAGCCCTGACTATCTGGTTCGGGGTGACAAGCTGCTCAGACAAATGGCCGTAAACCGTCTCCAAACCATTAGGATGCCGGATCAGGACATACTTGCCATA
>CAZWPW010000119.1:0-5884 GCA_964635525.1 uncultured Bacteroidaceae bacterium | reverse complement strand
CGTGACCCCATGCGTGACAGGCATGTATTCTAACCAGGCTGAACTAACGCACCTTGTAAAAATCAACCTTCTCCAAGATATTGGCGGCAAAGATAGATATTTTTCACATTTGTGCAATAACAGGCATTGCAGGCATGACGAATCGTGGATAAAAGTGACGAATGCAACCCAACGTTGTCCCGCGCTTGGCGGATGGCAACAAAGCATTAACTTTGCTGCCGTAAATGACGGACGCCGGAGCGTCCCGTGTGCTTGAACACCACGTAAAAAACAAGGCTTATGAAAAAGAAAGTATCCATCCTGTTCATGATGATGGGCATAGCGTTCAACGTCTGCCTCATCGCCTCAAACCTCCTTGAAACAAAGCTAATCAACCTGTTCGGCCTGACCGCTACGGGCGGGCTGCTCGTATTCCCTATTTCCTACATCATCAACGACTGCGTCACCGAGGTGTGGGGATACCGCAAGGCAAGGCTGGTCATTTGGAGCGGCTTCGCGTCGAACTTCCTGATGATAGCCTTTTCGCAAATCGCCATAGCCCTGCCTGCCGCGCCGTTCTGGGAGGGCGAGGAGAGTTTCAACTTCATCTTCGGGCTTGCCCCGCGCATCGCAGCCGCAAGCCTCGTGGCTTTCCTAGCCGGCTCGTTCATCAACGCCGCCGTGATGAGCCGCATGAAGGTGGCAACAGCTGGGCGCGGCTTCGGCACACGCGCCATCGTATCGACATTGGCGGGAGAGGCGGCCGACTCGTGCATCTTCTTCCCCATCGCCTTTGCCGGGCTTGTTCCCGCAAACGAGTTGTTAGTGATGATCGGCACGCAGGCGGCAATGAAGTCGCTTTACGAAGTCGCAGCACTGCCTATTACGGTAAGAGCCGTCAAGATTATCAAACGCGCCGAAGGCGAAGATGCCTACGACAACGGCATATCATACAAAATCTTTTAATGAGCAACATGAAAAACTCCATCAACAAACATGCCGCTATAGTGCTTTTCAGCGGAGGTCAAGATTCGACGACCTGCCTGTTCTGGGCCAAAGAACGGTTTACGAAACTCATAGCTTTGACTTTCGACTACGGACAAAGGCACAGGGCAGAAATATATGCAGCTAAAAGCATCGCGGCAAAAGCCGGCGCAGAATGGATTTGCATAGATGCAGGATTCACCGGAGCATTAACCCGGAACGCCCTGACTTGCAGTGAAGTCGAAATGCACAAGGAAGCCCCCGCCAAAGGATGCCCAAACACCTTCGTGCCAGGGCGCAACATGTTCTTCTTAGGCATAGCGGCAGTCATAGCGCACGGCAGGGGCATCAACCACATAGTCACAGGAGTTTCGCAAACCGACTACAGCGGATACCCCGATTGCAGGGACGCGTTCATCAAGTCAATGAACGTCACGCTAAACGAAGCATTGGATAGCCAGTTCGTCATCGACACCCCGCTCATGTGGCTCGACAAGGCCGAAACATGGGCTTTGGCCGACCGCCTCGGGGTGTTCGACCTTGTGCGCAACGAAACGCTGACGTGCTACAACGGCATCAAAAGCGACGGATGCGGGCAATGCCCCGCATGCAAGCTCAGAAGAGAGGGGCTGGAAGAGTATCTCAAACGCAAAGAACAAATGAAAACCATAACGGCATGGACGCAACAATTGAAGGATTGACACTGCTCGGAGGCAAAACCGACTACCCTGCGGCATATTCGCCAGGAGTTCTCGAGACTTTCGACAACAAACACCAAGGCAACGACTACTGGGTGCAGTTCAATTGCCCGGAGTTCACAAGCCTATGCCCCATAACGGGGCAACCTGACTTCGCGGAAATAACAATCAACTACATCCCCGACGTGAAGATGGTCGAGAGCAAAAGCCTGAAAATATACCTGTTCAGCTTCCGGAACCACGGTGCATTCCATGAGGATTGCGTCAACATCATCATGAAAGACTTGATTGCGCTCATGTCGCCCAAGTACATCGAAGTGCACGGCCGCTTCACACCACGGGGCGGAATATCAATTTGCCCGTACGCTAACTACGGCAGGCCAGCCACACGCTACGAGACATTGGCTGCTAAACGAATGGAGGAACACGGAATATGGAAAAGCATGGAAAGATAGGCGCCTACGACTTCACCGCCGAGCCATTCCACGTCGACTTCAAAGGACGGCTGACGCTCGGCGTGCTTGGCAACCACCTGCTCAACTGCGCGAGCATGCACGCCATGGACAGGGGCTTCGGCATAGCTGAACTAAACGCCAACCACTACACGTGGGTGCTGTCGAGACTCGTCATCGAAATGGAGGAATTCCCCGAAGAGTACAGCCACTTCACCATTGAAACATGGGTGGAGAACGTCTACAGACTGTTCACCGACAGGAACTTCAGGATTTCATCTGCAAGCGGGCGGACACTCGGCTATGCGCGATCCATCTGGGCAATGATAGGCCTCAACGACCGCAAGCCAATCGACTTGGCCAAAGTCAACGAGGGGAAAATCACAGGATACGTCACAGACTATCCATGCCCAATAGACAAACCGGGACGCATCAAGGCAACTGACCCGCAACTGGCATCAACACGCAAAGTAGCATACAGCGACGTGGACATCAACGGGCACATGAACAGCATAAAATACATCGAGCATATTCTCGACCTGTTCGACATATCACTCTACGACACGTTAAACCTCAAACGGTTTGAAATAGCATACGTCGCCGAAAGCCGGTACGGCGACGTGATAGAGTTCTATGCCGAAGAGGAAAGCAGCGGCACATTCAACATCGAGGCAAGGAAAGCCAACGGTGAAACAACGTGCCGCGCTCGCGCCGTGTTCGGGTAAAGTGCAACCGGAACAAGAGGATAACTACCGCTTGGAATAGTTCCTCAAGCCCGTGCGGAGGAAATCAAGGTACTTGTCTATATTCTCGTCATAGGAATACGAACCGTTCAACGGCTTGCCCTCATTGTCAAGCAACACATAGAACGGCTGCGCGTTGGCTCCGAACTTATGCCTTTGCAGGTAACTCCACTTCTCTCCTACCGTCCTCAACGTTAGTTTTTTGCCGTTCTCCTCGACGATTTCTTTCTCCGGCAGCGGCGTGCGGTCATCCACATAAAGGCCTATCAACACGTAGTCGTCGGTCATGATGCCGCGCACGCGCTCGTCGGTCCATACTGCGGCCTCCATCTTGCGGCAATTGACGCACCCGAATCCCGTGAAGTCAATCATCACAGGCTTGCCCATGCGGCGGGCGGCCGCCATGCCCTCGTCATAATCGTGGTAGGCCGCCTCCACTTCATGCTCGTAAAGGCTGAAATCCTGGGTGTTCATTGGGGGCGAGAACGCAGAAATAGCCTTCAGAGGAGCGCCCCACAGCCCTGGAACCATGTAAATGGCAAAGGCTATCGAGATTGTTGCAAGGAAGAAACGCGTCACTCCCACCTTGTTGCTGTCGTCATCGTGCGGGAACTTGATCTTGCCAAGCAGGTAAAGGCCGAGGAGGGCGAATATCGCTATCCAAAGTGAAAGGAAAGTCTCGCGGTCAAGTATGCCCCACCCGTATGCCAAATCTGCTACCGAAAGGAACTTCAATGCCAATGCCAGCTCAAGGAACCCGAGCACAACCTTGACGCTGTTCATCCATCCGCCCGACTTGGGCATCGACTTCAGCCACGAAGGGAACATCGCAAACAGGGTGAAAGGCAAGGCCAAGGCAAGCGCGAAACCGAACATGCCCACCGCCGGGGCGATGATGTTGCCCAACGTCGACACCTCTACCAAAAGGAAGCCTATGATAGGACCGGTGCATGAAAACGACACAAGGGCTAACGTGAACGCCATCAGGAAGATGCTAAGCAACCCAGTAGTGCTTTCAGCCTTGGAGTCAACCTTGTTGCTCCACGACGAGGGCAACGTGATCTCGAATGCGCCGAAAAACGAGGCGGCAAAAACCACCAACAACAAGAAAAAGAATATGTTGAAAACGGCATTGGTAGACAGTTCGTTCAAGGCGCTCGCACCGAAAATGGAAGTGACCACCAACCCGAGAGCCACGTAGATGACGATAATCGATACGCCGTATATCGAGGCATCTTTGATGCCCTTGCGCTTGTCCTGCGACCTCTTCAGGAAAAAGCTCACCGTCATGGGTATGATAGGCCACACGCAAGGGGTGAACAGAGCCAGGAGACCGCCGATGAAGCCTGCAATGAAGACGTAAATCAGGGACATCCCGTCGCCTCCGTCGGCGGAATCATAAGCCGAAAGCTCTTCTATGACAGGTGCCCAGTCGCTGTTGCCGGGCTTTGCCTCCAAACCGTCCTGATTGTCTGCTGCCGCCTCGTCCTGGTCGCTTACAAGCGACTCTGCTGCGCCGGCATCCGGGCAAACTGCAAGGGCTGATGCCTCCTCGCCGCCTGGAGCTTGCGCCTCAGGCACGGTTTCCTTTGCAGCCTTACCTGCCACGGCCGGGGCGGTGCCTGAATATTCAAACTCCACGTTCGTCGGGGGCAGGCAGTTCTCGTCATTGCATGACATGTAGTTAAGATAACCTGCAATGCTGAATTGTGATGCCGTCGCCTTGAGTTTTTGCACGAACTGCCCTTTGTCTTCGAAGAAAGTCAGATCCATGCCGAAAACATCCTCGTAAACAGTGACAGTCTTGCCCCTTGGCTGCAAGGTGCCGACTAACTCGAGGCCGGCGGCCTCGTCGACATTGAATGTCGTGGGCACGGGTCCGCCGTCAGGGATGTCGGTAGAATACAGATGCCACCCCTTGGCTATGGTAGCCGTGAAAACAATCTCATAATCAGTGTCTGACAACTTTTTGAGTTCATGCTCCCATTTGATTGGGTCGAACGTCTGCGCGTAGGCGGATTGCAGGCAAAACGCCAAGGCGAAAAACAACAAGCTGCAAATTCTCTTCATTTTAATTTTCGTGTTTCTCGTTTCTTTGATTCCGGCATTCAAAACCAACGCAAGCGCGCTCTGCAATGCACGACGGCATCATCGTTGCGGCGGCCTGCCCAGGCTTGGACAACACCGCGTGCTTTGCCATTGTCGGCGATTGGAAGTTTGAATGATCCTGCCACAAATGTAGCATTTCTTTTTAATCTGGAGGCAGATGGAGAGATTTATCCTCGCTGGCCGGAGAGAAAGCCCAAGGCAACTTGCAGCAGGCCGGGTTGGAAGTTTTCCAAATCCGTGCGGCGGGCCTTTTTCTTCAGGGCGGCGAGTTGACAAAAAGATATACAACCCAAGGGCGGCTTGGGTTGTATGTTTTTGCCGCTTGGGTTGTATGTTTTCCCTCCTTGGGTTGTATGTTTCCGCAGGTTGGGTGCATTTAACCTTTGTTAAGTTTTCGGTTAAGCAATTCCCTGGTTTTGCTTTACATATTGCTGGTTATATTGCTATTTTACTATCGTTATGATAATGGCATTTTTGCCTCGAAACCAAGTTGCGGGAAATTTCGTTAACTTGGCATCCGCAACCGAAAGCATGCGAGGCGAACAATGGGCAAGTTGCAAGAACTTATCCGCGAACTCTGCCCCGAGGGGGACGAGTAAAATAGGTTGGAGAAGTTATTATACTGCACGAGCAACCGACAAAGTATATCGTCAAAAGCACGAGTTACAATGATCCATGGCAAACTCCGGTTTTTGACTGCATAGAAATCATTCACTCTTGGTTAGGCCAATGAAAAAGATGGGATACACTAGGCATTTTCTGTAAAATAAGGAAACGTATCACAAAAATCACTATTATTGGTCACCCGAAATGTCAAGGTGACCACGATTTCAAAGATACTTCAAGTAGATTTGAAAGATTTGACAACTGACGAGAAAGAACGCCAATGATATAGATAACCGAATATTAAATTCCGAAT
>CAZWPW010000118.1:0-5903 GCA_964635525.1 uncultured Bacteroidaceae bacterium | reverse complement strand
AAAAACATACAACCCAAGCCGCCCTTGGGTTGTATATCTTTTTGTCAACTTGCCGGCTGTTGAATTTTGCTTGCGAATTGTTGGCAGAAAAGGCAATGATCGTTACCTTTGGATTCACTAACTTTAAATGCTGCCGGAAGTATGGGCAAAAAGAAGAGGAAAGAGGCGCGCGCGCGCCGCGAAGAAGAAAAGGCCAACAAGATTTTCATGTACATCGTCATAGCGTTGCTGCTGCTTGCCATAATATCTATTGTGGCGTTTTCGTTCCTATGACCGAAATTGAGAGGAAGTTCATCGTCACTGGCGATTACAAGCCCCTCTCGTGCGGTTCGTCGGAGATTATCCAAGGTTACATTTGCAGCGAGCGCGGGCGTACCGTGCGCGTGAGGCTGCGTGACGGGCGTGGCACGTTGACCATCAAAGGGCCTTCGTCGCCTTCGGGCATGAGCCGTTTCGAATGGGAGACCGAAGTAGAGCCAGGCAATGCCGAGCGCATGCTCACTTTGTGCCGTGACGGGCTCATTGAGAAGACCCGCCATTTGGTCAGGTATGCCGGCCATTTGTTCGAAGTCGACGAGTTCCATGGTGCCAACCAAGGGCTTGTCATTGCCGAGGTTGAGCTGTCAAGCGAGGATGAAGAGTTTGAAAAGCCCCCGTTCATCGGCGAGGAGGTGACCGGCGACCGCCGTTATTACAACTCGTCATTAGTGAAAAGCCCGTACACGTCGTGGCTTTCGCGCTGAGATGCACGGTAATCCGTCACATTAAACCCCTATTGCCATGGAAAACATCTACGCCTTCCTGCCTTCTGAGTTCGTGAACTTTGTCCTCGTGACGTTGTTTTCGCTCCTCATCGGCCTTTCGCAAAGGCGCATCTCACTGAAGCGCGAGAGCGAGACGACGATATTCGGCACCGACAGAACCTTGACGTTCATAGGTATCCTCGGTTACCTGCTCTATATTCTCTCACCTTCCGACTACGTTCTGTTCATTGGCGGCGGCGCTGTAATCGGTGTTTTGCTGGCCATCAACTACCATGCCAAGCAGATGCGGCACGACTCCTACGGGGTTACATCCATTATCATAGCCCTCATCACCTACTGCCTTGCGCCTATTGTCTGTACGCAGCCGTCGTGGCTTTCGGCGACGGTGGTGGTGACTGTGCTTCTGCTTGCCGAGATGAAACACACCTTCACCGAGCTTGTTCAGAAGATGAACAGCGACGAGATGGTTACTCTGGCCAAATTCATCGCCATTGCCGGCATCGTGCTTCCCATGCTTCCCGACACTCCGCTTATTGCCGGCGTGCCTTTGACTCCTTACAAGATATGGCTTGCCACTGTCGTCGTGTCGGGTATTTCGTACCTATCGTACCTTTTGCGCCGTTACGTGTTCAAATCGGCCGGGTTGATGGTTGCGGGGATGCTGGGTGGCATCTACAGCAGCACGGCAACGACTATTGTGCTTGCCACTGGCTGCCGCCGCGCCCCTGAGGGTGCCAAAAGCGAGTATGTCGCTGCTATGCTCATGTCGGTGGCAATGATGTTCGTGCGTTTCATTTTCCTTGCCCTGATATTCGGCGGCGGACTTTTTGACAAGCTGGTGGCACCCTTGCTTGCGATGGCTGCCACGACTGCCGGCATGTCGCTTGCTCTGCACCTGCGCTGGCGGCGTTCTCCTGGCGTGGCCTCCATCGAAAATGTAGAGGCTCCCAATCCCCTTGAGTTCAAGGTGGCTCTCATCTTCGCCTTCCTGTTCGTGCTGTTCACGTTCGTGACGCACTACGTATGGGTCAACTTCGGCGATTCGGGGGTCAACGCCTTGTCGTTCGTGGCCGGTTTGAGCGACATCACCCCGTTTGTGCTTAACCTCTTCGGCAGTCCGGGCATAGGCGAGGCGGGCATCGTGCGCTGCTCGTTGCAGGCCATGGTTGCCAACATGGTGGCGAACATGCTCTACGCCTACTTCGTTTCGGGCAAGCAGGGCGGCGCGGGGCAAACTATACTCCGCTCGTTCGGCACAGCTATATGCCTTGCCTTGGCAACGTTTGCCATTACTGCAGCAATTATATGAATAAAGACAGAATCATAACTAAAATATCATTTTGTATGAAAATCAGAAACATGTTAGTCACCACGTCGGTTGTCCTTATGGCAATCGCCGCGTCGTGCACCAAGGAGAAGCAGAATTATGCGAGTTTCATCCCAAAAGACCCGGCATTAGTTGTAAGCGTCAACCCCCGCTCGCTCCTTGACAAGAGCGGGATACTCGACAATGACCAGATTAGGAGTGTCATTTTGGATGCTGCAAGTGACAATTTGAATGCGGCGGGCATAGAGATAGTGAACTCTTTGGTGTCCAATCCTGCAGAATCTGGCATCGACTTGGGCAAGAACGCATATTTTTGGGTTGAGGACTTTGAGAAGAGCATAGGAGGCATTGTTTTCGCTCTGGCTGACAATGACAAGTTCACCATGGCTTTGGCAATGGCTATTGACGAGGGCAGGTTGGGCGACCTTCCACGGCTCAGCCACTATGGAGAGTGCCTAATCACGGGTAACGATGACATGGCACTGGCCGCAGGCGAGGACTATTTCCTCTTGCTTGCAGGCGGTGAAGAAACCAAGCATCTTGAAAAGCTCAAAGCGGGGATTACCATGGAAAACGACAGCGGGTATACAAGCACAGATGCCTACAAGCGCATTGTCTCATCAAAGTTCGATGCCGTGGCAATGCTTTCAATGAAGGATGTAATTGGGTATGCAAAAAGCAATGAGACGTATAGAGCTAATGCCCAGAAAGGCCTTGGAACAGACAATGAATACTTGCAAATATTTGAAAAGTACCGCATCGAGGAATCCTACTTGATGGCCGGTCTGGCATTCGACAATGGCAAGGCGACATTCGAGTATTCATTAGTTTCTGATTCGCCTGAATGGAATGATTTTGCCAAGGAAACCTTTCTTGCCAACGGACAAGTTAGCGGGCGGTTGATGGAATACTTCAACGACAACGCATTAGCCGTAGCATTCATGTGCATGGACGGCAGCGAGACGGCGAAGATGCTCAAGGATATTCCGCAATACGCCAACCTCTTTGATGAATCCAGCCTGCAACATGACGTGTGGCAACTGCTCTCGTCAATCAACGGACAAGTGGCCATTGGCATGAACTCGTTCAGCCTACTTCCCGACGTTACCTTGCTTGCCGAAGTTCAGAACGATGACTTGGTGCACGCCATGAATTCACTGCTCAACGGCCTTGAGACAAGCCAAGGGCGGTACGTGGCAAATATCTTCGACATTGTTTCACTCTACTACGGCATTGAAGACGGTATCTTCTACGCCACGCTGTCCCCCGACAGCCGCAATGCACTGAAGAAACCCAATCCGTCGTTCGCGGCCAGCAAACACTCAGCAAAAGCAAAAGGAAGCTACGGATACTACGGCATCGATGTCAATTCGTTGCTCACGCTGTCTTTCTCGCAATCGCTACGAGGCAAGCTGACACCGCAGGCGTACTCGCTGCTCAGGTCAATCGATTACATCGAGCTATGCACTACCGACATAATGAAATTCGAGATAGTCATCTACACTAACAGCGACGAGAACACATTGAAGATATTAACCGACTTCATAGCAGCAAACTTGTAAAGGGCAGTGGAGAGGATAGCATTTGAAAACGTCATCCCCGCCGCATTCAGCAACAAGCGGCCTGAATCGGAACTGTGGGGCAACGACTTCGCTTTCGAGCGTGGCAAGACTTACCTTGTCGAGGCAGCCTCGGGGACAGGCAAGTCGACGCTTTGCGCCTACATCTACGGCTGCCGCCACGACTACAGCGGACGCATCACCTTCGACGGGATGCCTGCTGCATCGCTTGGCGGCAAGCAGTGGAGGGTGATGCGCACGTCAGCCGTCAGCCTGCTCTTCCAAGAGCTCAGGCTCTTCGGCGAACTCACCGCATGGGAGAATGTCAAGCTCAAGAACGACCTGACGAAGCATAAGTCAGAAAACGAAGTGCTGCGCATGTTCGATGCCCTCGGCATCGGCGAGAAGAAAGACACCCCAGCCAGGCTCATGTCATTCGGGCAGAAGCAACGCGTGGCGTTTATCCGTGCCTTGTGCCAGCCCTTCGATTTCCTGCTCCTCGACGAGCCGGCAAGCCACCTTGACGAGGGCAACGCCGCAGCTGTGGCCGCTATGCTTGCCGACGAGCTGCAGGCACGCGGGGCAAGCGCCATAGTGACCTCCGTAGGCCGCCGCTTGGTTACTGTTTATGATAAAACCTTGTCGCTATGAAACTGCTTTGGAAACTCTTGCGACGCCACGTCAGCCCGAGCCAGATCATAGGCTTTTCGGCGGCGAACGTCATCGGCTTGGCCGTAATACTGTGCGGAACGATGTTCTGGCACGATGTCATACCCCTCTTCGAGGGGCGCGACGCATTAGCGAGCAACAGCTATTTAGTAATATCAAAGCCTTTGGATGCCTATTCATCGGCATTTGGCGAGGACAGGCATTTTGACGAAAGCGAGATACTTGAAATAGAAGAGCTGCAAACAGTCAATGCCGTCGGGCGTTTCGTGCCGTCGACTTTCGAGGTATATGCCCGCATGGGACTTACCGGCAGCCTCGCCCGCATGTCGACCGACATGTTTTTCGAATCTGTGCCAGACAATTTCGTCGATGCCGAAACCGAACAATGGAAATTCGACGAGGGCAGCAAGTACATACCCATAATCCTGCCACGCAACTACCTTGACCTCTACAACTTCGGTTTCGCAGCGGCACGCGGCCTGCCCAAGATTTCAGAAGATGCCGCCAACCTGCTAAACATCAACATCGCAGTAAGAGGCAGGGGGCATAGCGAAGAGTTCTTCGGGTTCATAGCAGGTTTCTCGAACCGCCTGAACACCATTCTTGTGCCACAGGCGTTCATGGACTACGCCAACGCCAAATACGGCAAAGCAGAAAACCCTCTGCCCTCGCGCCTTATCATGGAAGTCACTAACCCGGCTGACGAGGCACTTGCCATGTTCCTCAACGAGAGGGGATACGTCATCTCCGAGGGTGATGCCGACAGCGGGCGCTTGGCGTTCTTCCTGCGCGTTGCCACGGGCATGGTTATGGCGATAGGGGTGTTGATTTGCGCATTGGCGTTTTTCGTCTTCGCCCTGAGCATCTACCTGCTGCTTGAGAAGAACATCGGCAAACTCGAGAACCTGCTGCTGCTCGGCTATTCACCTTTGAAAGCGGCATCGCCCTACCTGCTCCTTGCGGCTGCACTCGGCGTGCTGCAAACTGCCGCAGCACTGTTTGCCGCTTCAGCCGCACGAGGCACTTACATCGACGCGTTCTCGCCGCTGCTCAATGCCGGGAACGGATATGCCGTCATTCAAGGCGCAACAGTGGCGGCATTGCTGATGGCTCTGCAAATTGTTCTCGACTTCACAGTTATCATTTCCAAGGTTGCAAGGATAAACAAGGCTCCGCTATCGTCAGAAGCGCGGTAACATGGCACGGCAACATATAAGTTTAAAGCAACGACAATTTGAAAAAACCATTTGTGCATGATACCCTATAGCGTAGCTATTTTAGGCATTGTCATAGTCGCAATTGCCTTCATTGCCGTTCTTTGCTTATCTTACAGGAAGAGCGGCAGACTACGTGACATAGTGCGGTTTGTCATATCTCCCAAAGAGGATTTGGCATTGGATTTAAAAATCTCCAGCATCATGAAAACCGCCGGATGGCTTTTCGTTATCCATATATCCCTTACCGTAATTTGTCAATTTGCGGATCTGATATTTTATTCGGAATTTGTGGAAAGGAAAATTGGCACTATGCATACTTTTCCGCTATGGTTTGTCCTTATACTGCCGCCTATACTCGAAGAAACAG
>CAZWPW010000117.1:865-5929 GCA_964635525.1 uncultured Bacteroidaceae bacterium | reverse complement strand
GAGCTTCGGACTGGTACAGACGGAGCTTGTCGTTGCTGCAGTGCTGCTTTTCCAGATGTTGTTCAGCCGTGCGTGGTTGTTTGCCTTCCGTTTCGGGCCATTGGAGTGGGCATGGCGGGTGCTGACGTACGGCAAGCTGTTTCCCTTGGTTTATACAAAACGATAAGATATGCCGCCAATGCGCTAAGCGCGTTTGGCGGCATATCCCTGCTCTGAGGCGGAGCGCATCAGATGTTTGCTATCCTTATTATGTCGGCAAAGACACCAGCTGCCGTGACGCTGGCTCCTGCCCCGTAGCCTTGAATGCGCATGGGGTATTTCTTGTAGCGTTCGGTGGTGATGAGTACTATGTTGTTGCTCCCTTCGAGGTTGTAGAATGGCGACGATGCCCCTACCTCTTCCAGTCCGATTGAGCCTTTCCCCTCGTCGAAGCGTGCTATGAACCTCCATTTTTTGTTTTCGGCCTCAAGCCTTTGCCTTTCAGCCTCGAACTTGGCGTCGATGTTCTTTATTTCTTTGTTGAAATCATCCAAGCCGGCTTCCATGATTTCCTCAGGGATGAACATTCGCTTTTCAATGTCATCTTGTTCAACTTCGTAGCCTGCTTCCCTTGCGAGGATCACCAGCTTGCGCGCCACATCTCGCCCTGACAAGTCGATGCGCGGGTCTGGCTCGGCATAACCCTCTTCAACGGCCTTTTGCACTGTAGCGCTGAACTTGCATTCCGGCGAGAGCGTGTTGAAAAGGTAGTTCAGAGTGCCTGACAGCACGGCTTCTATGCGCAGGATTTTGTCCCCGCTTTTTATAAGGTCGTTTATCGTGTTGATGATGGGCAGTCCGGCACCGACGTTGGTTTCGAAAAGGAATTTCACGCCCCGGTGCATTGCTGTGGCCTTGAGCTCGGCGTAGTTGCTGTAGCTTCCCGATGCTGCAATCTTGTTTGCCGTGACGATGGATATGTTATGGTTCAGCAACTTGTTGTATGTGGCAGCGATGGTTTCACTCGCAGTGCAGTCGACGAAAACGGAGTTGAAGAAGTTCAGCTCGGTGATTTCTGACGTTATTGCCTCGGGCGAAGATGGCATGCCTTTTGATTCGAGTGCTTCCTTGTAATCGTCGAGGTTGATGCCGTTCTTGTCGATGAGCATTTTTCTGCTGTTGGCGATGCCGAAGACGTTCAGCTTCAGTCCGTTTTTCTCTATCAACGTTTTTTGCTGGTCTCTGATTTGCTCTATCAGGCTGTGGCCGACAGTCCCCGTGCCGCAGATGAAGACGTTAAGCACTTTATACTCTGACAGGAAAAACGAATCATGGATGACCTCTAACGTCTTGCGCAATTCATTGTCGCCGACAACGAATGAGATGTTCCGTTCCGATGCCCCTTGCGCGAAAGCCTTGGCGTTTATTCCGTTGCGCCCAAGCGTTCCGAATAGCCTTCCTGCTATGCCTGGCGTGTGCTTCATGTTCTCGCCCACGACGGCTACCGTCGAGAGCCCGAACTCTGCTTGCACCTTGTTTATTGTCCCGGCCTCGATGTCGCGCTCGAATTCCTCATTGAGCACTTGGCAGGCGAGGGTAGCGTCGATGGACTTCACACCTATCGACGTGCTGTTCTCCGACGAGGCCTGAGCCACGAGGAAAACGCTTATGCCCGCTTGCGCCAGTACCTTGAATATCCTGTGGTTGACGCCTATGACCCCCACCATGCCGAGGCCGGAAACAGTGATTAGTGCCGTGTCGTTGATTGACGATATGCCTTTTATTAGCTTGTCGTTGTTCATTGCCTCGTTGGTGATGAGTGTGCCTTTGTTGTTTTGCTCAAAGGTGTTCTTCACCATTATAGGTATGTTCTTTTGGCAAACGGGGTAAATCGTAGGCGGGTAGATGACTTTTGCGCCGAAGTTGCACAGTTCCATGGCTTCGACGTAGCTGAGGTGGTTTATCGTGTAGGCTGAGGGGACAACCTTGGGGTCGGCCGTCATGAAGCCGTTCACGTCAGTCCATATCTCGAGCATCGAGGCGTTTGTTGCAGCGGCTATAAGGGCGGCAGTGTAATCTGATCCCCCACGGCCGAGGTTCGTCGTGTCGCCCGTCTTGCCGTCGCTGGCGATGAAGCCGGGGACTACCGTCACTTGCGGCAAGTCGCGGAAGGTGTTCCTGATCAAGGTGTTAGTCAGGTTGTTGTCGACCAAGTGCTGCGAATGCTTCTTCCCGGTCTTGATGAACGACCTTGCGTCTAACCATTTCGAACCGTCAATGAACTGGCTTATGATGAGCGACGACATCCTTTCGCCGTAGCTGGCGATAGTGTCTAAAGTCTTATCTGACAAGTCCCCAACCAAGTATAGGCCGCTGTAGAGGTCGTTGAGCTGCCTGAGGAGGGGAGTGACCAATGATTTTGCCGTTTCCTCCTTTTTAGTGCCTTTGAGCAACTCATTTATAGTCTCGAGGTGGCGGGATGCAATGCTCTCGTAGTCGTCCTTGTAGCTTGCCTCCCTGCTTGCAGCCTTCTGTGCTGTCCTAATCAGGCTGTCAGTCACTCCGCCGAAAGCCGAGACGACGACAATTAGCGTCTCGTTGCGCTGTTCGAGGATGTCTTTAACTATCCTTATGCTCTCAGGAGTCCCTACCGATGAACCTCCGAATTTAAGTACTTTCATTGATGCATGATGTTAAGGTTAGCACTATGGCGGCCAGCAGTTGCAACCATCCGGCCGGTTTTGCGCCACGCCTTTAGGCATTTTGCAGACGGGCAAAGATAGGCAAAAATAGCATTTGTGACGTTCAAATCCTGAAATTATTGAATTTTGCCTCGCATTATAGCTACAAGATTGTAAAATGTTTGCAGCATTGCTGGAAATGCAGCATTTGGCAAGCACGCATTTAAGGCAGAGCGGCAGTTTTTATTTCTTAAAAATTTTCATTGTACATATTTTCCATATTTTTGCAATGCAATAAATACCATTCAGGATGAACCTTTCTTCTACTTCTGTGCTATTGATATACACCGGAGGGACAATAGGCATGATACGCAACGAGGAAACCGGGGTGCTCGAAAGTTTTAACTACAAGCATTTGCTCAAGCATATACCTGAACTCGACAAGTGCGGCACCAACATTGATTCGCATGTCTGCGATGAGGTAATCGACTCTTCTGATATGACCCCTAGCGTATGGGGCAAGATCGCCAAGACAATACACGATAATTACGATAACTATGACGGATTCGTGATACTGCACGGGACCGACACGATGGCATACACGGCCTCGGCGCTCAGCTTCATGCTCGTCAATCTCTCAAAGCCCATAATACTCACTGGCTCGCAGCTGCCAATTGGCGACCTCAGGACAGATGCCAAGGAAAACCTGCTCACGAGTGTCGAGATAGCAAGCACCAGGGGCGATGACGGGCAGATGCTCGTGCAAGAGGTGTGCATCTTTTTCGAAAACCATCTGATGAGGGGCAACAGGACAACCAAACTCAACGCTGAGTTCTTCAATGCTTTCCATTCATGCAATTACCCCGACCTGGCAGATGCCGGAATACACATCAAGTACGAAAACATACACCTGCGCCGGAACACCGAAGGCGGAAAGCTGGAATGCTACACCGCCTGTGACCCGAACGTGGCAGTCTTGACGCTCTTCCCCGGCTTAAAGGAAAGCATGGTAGAGGCTCTGCTTCACGCCCCCGGATTAAAAGGCATCGTGCTTGAAACCTTCGGGACAGGAAACGCGCCCCAGCAAGAATGGCTGCTAAGGCTTCTCGCAGAAGCCACGCGGCGCGGGATAGTGATAGTCAACGTCACGCAATGCCTCGAGGGAGCGGTAGACATGACACGATATGAAACTGGAAAGCAGCTTATCAGTACAGGAGTGATAGGAGGGAGCGACATCACAACCGAGTCGGCACTGACAAAACTCATGGTGCTGCTCGCCAACGAGCCCTCGATAGAAGACGTAAGGCGCAAAATGGCAATTCCCACAGCGGGGGAAATGACAGTATGACCCTCCACGCAAAGCGAAAAACGAAAAGCACCCGCACATGAAAAAACAACTGATTGACTTGCAAGTCCGGGTCGTTGAAGCATTGAACGCCGACCATGTGCTAATCAGGCTCACCTCGCATGAGCCGCTGCCGCAAACCACGCCCGGGCAGTTCGTCGAAGTCAAAGTAGAAAACTCACCGAACACATTCCTGCGCAGGCCGGTATCGATAAACTACATCGATAAGGCAAACAACGAGATGTGGCTGCTCGTGCACCTCGTCGGCGATGGAACACGTGCCTTGGCGCGACTGCAAAAGGGCGCAACGCTCAACTGCATCATGCCGCTGGGCAATGGATTCACCCTACCGGAACAACCGGGAGGGAACTACTTGCTCGTAGGAGGGGGAGTAGGGGCGGCACCGCTGCTCTATTACGGAACTGCGCTGCGCGAGATGGGATGCAACCCAGTGTTCCTCATCGGAGCAAGAACCAGCCAAGCGCTCCTGCAAATCGAAATGTTCGAAAAAACAGGCACGACATTCATCACCACCGAAGACGGCTCAAGGGGTGAAAAAGGATACGTAACATCGCACACAGCACTATATGCCAACAAATTCGACCGCATTGCAGCATGCGGCCCTAAGCCCATGATGCAAGCCGTGGCAAATTATGCGCGCCAAAACGGAACGGAATGCGAAGTATCGCTCGAAAACCTTATGGCATGCGGAATAGGAGCATGCCTGTGCTGCATCGAAAACACCACCCAAGGTAATGTGCGGACATGTCTGGAAGGCCCTGTGTTCAACATAAAACAATTGAAATGGCACGACTTGCAGTCAAAATAGGAGCAATGCAGCTCAAGAACCCCGTCATGGCAGCATCGGGGACGTTCGGGTACGGGTTGGAATTCTCCGACTTCATCGACCTTGACGCGCTCGGAGGTTTCGTAGCCAAAGGCACGACGCTCGAACCACGGCAAGGAAACGACTACCCGCGAATGGTTGAAACACCATCAGGGATGCTCAACTGCGTGGGATTGCAGAACAAAGGCGTCAAACACTTCTGCAACGAGATA
>CAZWPW010000117.1:0-855 GCA_964635525.1 uncultured Bacteroidaceae bacterium | reverse complement strand
TACCCGAAGATTAAGCACCTCAAGACAAATATAGTGGCAAACGTATCGGGGTCGACGCCAGACGATTACGCCGAATGCGCGCGCCGCATAGCACAGCTCGAAAACATACCGGCAATAGAACTCAACATATCATGCCCCAACGTCAAGCAAGGAGGCATGGCCTTCGGCGTCACAACGCAAGGAGCAGCATCGGTGGTCAAGGCCGTCCGAAAGGCATACCCCAAAACACTGATTGTCAAACTATCGCCAAACGTGGCAGACATAGCTGAAATAGCAAAGGCGGCAGAAGCCGAAGGAGCCGACAGCCTATCGCTGATAAACACGCTAATGGGCATGTCAATAGACATAGAAAAACGGAAGCCACGCCTGAGCATAGCGACAGGAGGACTGTCAGGGCCGGCAATAAAGCCTGTCGCACTCAGAATGGTATGGCAAGCGGCAAAGGCAGTCAAAATACCACTGATCGGGATGGGAGGAATAATGAACGCCACCGACGCCATAGAGTTCATCATGGCAGGAGCGGCCGCAATACAAGTCGGGACAGCCAACTTCATTGACCCGCAGGCAACCATCAAGATAATCGAAGGCATAAACCAGTGGCTCGATGAACACGGATGCGAAAGCGTCACAGAAATAACAGGGGTCATGGTATGACGCAACCCCAAAAATGCGATTATCAAAACGACAGCAAATCTGTGGCTAATCTGGATTAATGTAAGGCAAAACCGAAGAATAGCTTAACCGAAAACATAACAAAAGTTAAATAAGCCCGGTTTGCGGAAACATACAACCCAAAGCACGAAAACATACAACCCAAGCGGCAAAAACATACAACCCAAGCCGCCCTTGGGTTGT
>CAZWPW010000116.1:0-5936 GCA_964635525.1 uncultured Bacteroidaceae bacterium | reverse complement strand
AAGGTCAGCGACGCTGCCGGCAACACGGTGACAACAGCGAAAGTCATAAAGAGGTAGAAACTTCCATGCTTGTAGAAACAAGCATGGGCAATAAGGGGCTGTGTCAAAATGGTAAAATTTTGGCACAGCCCCTTAGGTGTGTTAGAATCGATAAAATGCAAGGCATTGAGGGTGAGGGCTACAGGAGTTTACTTTCGTAAATGACTTAGCCCGAATCCCGATAATAACGCAGCAGTTTGCAATTATGACACACCGCCTTTGGATTATCGTTTCTTATCGACTTGACTGTTGCCATTCTCGTCGCATGGCTAAGCAGCAAATTGACAAAAAGATATACAACCCAAGGGCGGCTTGGGTTGTATGTTTTTGGCTCTTGGGTTGTATGTTTTCGTGCTTTGGGTAGTATGTTTCCGCAACCCGGGTATATTTAACTTTTGTTAAGTTTTCTGTCAAGCATTTCTTTTGTTTTGCTTTACAGGTTGCTCGTTATTTTGGTATTTTCCTGTCATTCGTTCTTTGTCATTATCGGAATCTGTCTTTTTATTCCTTGCTCAAGCGAAATGAATGTTTCGGTAGCTGTTACTCCTTCAATTTCTTGTATTTTGGAGTTGAGCAAAGTCATGAGGTCTTCGTTGTCTTTAGCAAATATTTTCGCAATCATAGTGTATGGTCCAGTAGTAAAGTGGCATTCCACTACTTCTGGTATTTTTTTGAGTTCGTCAAGCACGGTTTTGTACATTGACCCCTTTTCTAATTTGATTGCTACGTATGTGCAGGTTGAGTATCCGAGGCTTTTTGGGTTGACGTTATATCCTGACCCTACGATGACGTTCATGTCAATGAGCCTTTGCACCCTTTGGTGTATTGCTGCACGTGAGACATTGCATTCGGCCGCAACGTCTTTGAATGGTATCCTTGCGTTATGCGATATTATCTCAAGTATTCGTTTGTCAAGATTGTCGATTTTGTCCATTTGTCATTAAAGTTTGTAATAGCAATTAAGATGAGCTAAGATAAGAAAATAAATTGCAATGTAACAACACTTATGTTTGTTTTTCTGTTTTATTTCTTGATTGTACTCTGAATATTGTGTTATTGGCAATCATGGGGCAACATTTAATACTGAAAGGAAATCTATGCCAATTTGAGTATACGAAATAGCTGTCTGCCATGATTCACTTGTTTTGTTTGTTTCGCCATTTTGCGCGTGCTATTCCGAGTTCAAGTCCTCTAATTTCTGCAAGTCCTCGCAGCCTTCCGATGCATGAATAGCCTGGGTTTATGCCTTTCTTGCTTAGGTCGTCTATCATCTGGTGCCCGTGGTCTGGCCTGACAGGTATGGAGATGCCTCTGCGTTGTTCTACTTCGAGAAGCGCGTCCATCATTTCCCACATGTCGACATCGCCTTCGAGGTGGTTTGATTCGTAGAAGTTTCCTTCTTCGTCGCGTTTTATGTTTCGCAAGTGCACGAAGTTGATGCGTTCTCCGAGTTCACGCATCATGGCGGGAAGGTCGTTGCTGCCACGTACTCCGAAGGAGCCTGTGCATAGGCACAGTCCGTTTGACGGGTTTGGCACGCGTGTGGCTATCTGCCTGAAATCGTCGGCAGTAGATAGTATGCGCGGCAGCCCGAAGAGCGGGCAGGGGGGGTCGTCAGGGTGTATGGCGAGTTGCATCTTGCATTCGTCGGCGACGGGGCATATCTCCTTTAGGAAATAAACAAGGTTGTCGCGCAGTTGCGATGCACTGATGCCTTCGTATCGCATCAGCTCACTTCGGAACTGGTCGAGCGTGAAACTCTCTTCCGCCCCGGGCAGGCCAGCCAATATGTTACGTGTCAGCTGTTCTTTTTCATCGTCGTCCATTTGTTCGAAACGTGCCCGGGCACGTTCTTTCTCTGTGTCGTCATATTCCTTTTCAGCTTCAGGGCGTTGAAGTATGAAGAGGTCGAATGCAGCCAAAGCAGCGCGTTCGAACCGCAGGGCGAGCGAGTTGTCTGGCAGCCGGTAGGCCAAATCGGTGCGCGTCCAGTCAAGCACTGGCATGAAGTTGTAGGTCACGCATCTTATCCCGCATGATTCGAGGTTGCGCAATGTTTGTTTATAGTTGTCGATGTATGTTTTGAACTCTCCGGTTTGCGTTTTGATATGTTCATGCACCGGGACGCTTTCTACTACGCTCCATGTCAGTCCGGCCTTGGCGATGAATGCTTGCCTGCTTCGTATTTCTTCCACTGGCCATGTTTCGCCATTTAGAATGTGGTGCAAGGCATGTACGATATCGGTTGCTCCTGCCTGCCGTATGTCCCAAAGCGAAACAGTGTCGTCAGGACCAAACCAGCGCCAAGATTGCTTGCAAAAAATCATATTTAGAAGGTGTTGGTTGCTTATATTGAAAATGCATCGAAGCCGCCATCGACAACAGTGATTGTGCCTGAAACGAAGCGTGAGGCATCGCTTGCTAACCATTGCAATGTGCCGAGCAGCTCTTCAGGCTCTCCAAAACGTTGGAACGGGGTATGTGAAAGTATCGTTTCGGCCCGGGCTGTCATGCTCCCGTCGGGATTGGCAAGCAAGCTCCTGTTTTGTTCTGTCAAGAAGAACCCCGGTACAATAGCGTTTGCTCTTATGCCGTTTCCGAACTTGAGAGCCAATTCGCTGCAAAGATATTTAGTGAAATTCACTACTGCGGCCTTTGCCACTCCGTATCCTGCCACTCTCGTAAGTGGGCGCAGTGCGGCTTCGGAGGCAACGTTTATTATTGAGCCGCTGCCTTGTTTGGCCATTGCGCGTGCAAAAACCTGCGTAGGGATTATAGTGCCGAAAAGATTCAGTTCGACTACTTGCCGCATTGCTTCAATGTCAAGGTCGAAGATGGTTTTGTCGGGTGCTATGGTTGCTCCTGGCATGTTCCCGCCTGCGCCATTAATCAGGACATCTATGGTTGAAAAGCGTTCAATCGTTTCGTCGCATGCGCGTTGCATATCGTTGAGTTGGAGGACATCGCCTCGGACAAAAACCACGCGGCCGCTGAGGTCTGGTGATTCGGCCAAGGCCTTGCCGCGTTGTTCGTTGCGCCCGATAGCAACGACATTAGCACCCTCGGCTGCGAAATGCTTAACCATTGCTTTGCCCAGCACTCCGGTGCCTCCGGTTATGACGATGGTTTTGTTTTTTACGGAAAAGAGTTCATTCATGGCCTATCATTCGTTTGTTATGAGTTTGTACTTTGGAACCAACGCTTTCATGGCACTCCATCCCAGCAAGTAGGCGACGGAGCAGATGCAGAAAATAATCAAGTAGCCGGCCGGCTTGCCAACGAAGCCCATGAACTCGAGTTGCACCTCGTCGGCATGGACGAAGAGCTGCCCGGCACCCATTTGCATCAGCATTGAACTGACTCCGCCGGCCATGCCTCCTATGCCGGTGACCGTTGCTACCGCGCTTTTGGGGAACATGTCGCTGACGGTGGTATACACGTTGGCCGACCACGATTGGTGGGCGGCGCACCCGATGCCTATCAAGATTACCGAGTACCAAGGCGACAAAGTGCCTAAGGGTTGCGCAAAGAGTACAAGGATGGGCACAAAGGCGAATATAAGCATCGCCCGCATACGGGAATCGTAGGGGTTGCGCCCTGAGCGGTTGATGAATATCGTTGGCAGCTTGCCGCCGAAGATGGACAGCATTGTTATAGCGTAGAGGACGAATATCATGGCGCTACCTAAGCCTTCGGTCATCTTTATGCCGAACTGCGTGTTGAGGTAGGAGGGAGTCCAAAAGAGGAAGAACCACCATACTCCGTCGGTAAGGAACTTGCCTAAGGCGAAGGCCCAGGTCTGCCGGTAACGGAAGCACTGCATCAGTGGCATCTTCTTCTCTTCGTTTTGCGCTGCGAGTTCTTTGGCTTCTATCTGCTTGTCTTGCTGGATGTATTCCAATTCGGCCTTATTGACGTGTTTGCACTTTTCTGGCGGGCTGTACATAAAGACCCATAGCCCCATCCAAACGAAGCCGAGCGCGCCGATGATGACGAATGCCATTTCCCAGCCCATTGCCTTGGCGATGTAGGGTATCGTCAGCGGTGCTACCAATGCCCCGATTGACGCTCCGGCATTGAACACTGAGGTGGCGAAAGCCCTGTCACGCTTAGGGAAATATTCGGCGGTGACTTTCACGGCAACGGGGAAGTATCCCGATTCGCCTATGGCCAGCACGCAGCGTGCCGCAATGAAGAAATACATGCTTACTGTCGAAACTACGACAATCATGTCGCCCGTCGCCGCAATCATTTGTGCTTTGCCGGCCAAGCCTGCGTATGCTCCCGTGGCCACTCCGCATAAGGCGTGCATGCATGCCCCGGCCGACCATATCCCAATTGACCAGAGGAATCCTTTTTTCGTTCCCAACCAGTCGATGATGCGTCCGGCGAAGAGCATGCCTACGGCGTAAACAACCGAGAATGCGGCAGTTACTATGCCGTAGTGCGCCTCGTTCCAATGGAACTCCGGCTTGATGAACTCATCCCATGTCAGTGACAGCACTTGGCGGTCAAGGTAGTTGACCATAAGTGCGAGGAACATCATGATGCATATTGTCCAGCGGTAGTTAGTCTTTTTGTCCATATATCTGTGCTTGTGCATTTATTGCCGTTTCTTTTCTTTGCAGTTCCTGACGATTGATAAGCATTCGCTGCTTTTGCGGGATATTGCATCCCAGTCTTCAGCCGCAATGGTTTCCTTCGGGAACAGTTTTGAGCCCATTCCAACGCATGTTATTCCTGCTTCCATCCACGCTCTTAGGTTTTCTTCAGTGGGTTCAACCCCTCCCGTGGCCATTAGCATCGCCCATGGCAGGGGCGCCAAGACGTTTTTGACGAATGATTGGCCTCCCACATTGCCGGCAGGGAAGATCTTCACTAAGTCGCAGCCCCACTCATGCGCAGTGCTTATTTCGGTCACGGAGCCGCAGCCTGGCACGTATGGAATGAGACGGCGGTTGCATAGGCGTGCCACTTCGTGGTTCATGCAGGGGCTGACGATGAAGTTCGCGCCGTGTGCGATGTACATGGCGGCGGTGGGCGCGTCGATGACTGTTCCCGCGCCAAGGATGAGGTCTGGGCATTCTTTGCGGGCGTACTTCATGAGCGATGAGAATACTTCTATGGCGAAATCGCCCCGGTTGGTGAACTCGAAAGCACGTATGCCTCCGTCGTAGCAGGCTTTGGCCACGCGGCAAGCTATGCCTGCATCATGATGGTAGAAAACGGGGACTATGCCCGTGCCTTGCATGGCTTGCAGTGTCTGTAGTTTTGTGAATTGGCTCATGTCGGTTTGTCTTGGTTAGCGTGAGACGCGGCCGGAGGCATCGCCTTTCATCAGGCTTTCTACTTCGGTTATGCTCACTTGGTTGTAGTCGCCATATATAGTGTGTTTCAGGCATGATGCGGCGGCTGCAAAATCGAGTGCCCGCTGGTCGTCGCCCGGGTAGGCCGTCAATCCGTAGAGCAATCCGCCCATGAATGCGTCGCCTCCCCCTACGCGGTCCACAATGTGCGTTATGTCGTAGCGCGGTGATTGGAACAGCGTAGTGCCATCGAACATTACACCTCCCCATGTGTTGTGGTTGGCGTTCACCGAGCCGCGCAGCGTGATGGCTATGCGCTTGGCCTTAGGGAACTTGAGCATCAATTGCCTGCATACGCTTTCAAAGCTGCTTGTCTCGATGTTCCCGCCGGTGCGCGCCGCGTCGAAGCCGCTCTCTGGTTTGATGCCGAAAACCTTGTCGGCATCTTCTTCGTTGCCGAGGATAAGGTCACAGCCTGAGACAAGTTCCGGCATCACCTCTGATGCCTTCTTGCCGTATTTCCAGAGGTTCTTGCGATAATTCAGGTCGCATGACACCTTGACGTTCATCCTCGCGGCTGCTTCTATTGCT
>CAZWPW010000115.1:2608-5937 GCA_964635525.1 uncultured Bacteroidaceae bacterium | reverse complement strand
TTTATGTTTTTTTGAAAACAACTGGCTCATATATGGTTATCCTATCATTTGACATTCAAAAAGTTCACGTAATTGCCTAAGCACGAGTGGATCATGGCATTGACTCCGTCGGAGGTTATCGTGCCGCCCGAGATGCCGTCGACCTTGTATTCTGACCCTCCGCTCGTTCCGTACTTGACTACCGAGAGGGCTACACCGTCGCTGTCGAGCACTTTCTTGCCCTTGAACTGGTTCTGGAAGTCCACGCCCGAAATCTCCGCGCCAAGGCCTGGTGTTTCGCTGGCATGGGAGAAATATGTGCCGTAGACCGTTTGTTTGTCGTCATTCAATGCCACATAGCCCCATATCGCGCCCCACAGTCCTACACCGTTGACGGGTATGACATACTTCGTCTTGCCGTCGACTTCGCAAACGAAAACATGCAGCCGTCCTTGCTTGGTTTCGGCATCGTAGCTTGTTGAAAAGTCACTTGCGTCAATGACTTCCTTTTCTAATCCCGTGGCTTCGTCGATCAATATGTCCTTCTTTACATATTTGTCATAGTCGGCTCCGGCATCCTTGGAAGATATTCCCAACGACGAGAGTATTTGTTTCTTCGTGTCCAACTTGACATTGTTGTCCTGCATCTCCCTGAAAGTCGAATTGACTAAAGCAAGAAGGAATGCCACGGCGATGACCATTACGCAGGCATAAAGAATGGTGTATGCGTTTGAGTTCGTGTCAAGCTTCTTCTTCGGCTTGTCTTGACCGTTTATATTAGTTGCCATGATTCGCTGTCATTTGTTTAATTTCAAACGTTTCATTCTCTTGTTTATGTTGCTTTGTACAACATAATAGTCAATGAGCGGGGCGAAGACGTTCATCAACAGTATAGCAAGCATCATGCCCTCGGGGTATCCCGGATTCAGCACCCTGATCACTATGGCGAGGGCGCCAACCAAGAAGCCGTAGATGTACTTGCCCGTTTCTGTGCGTGCCGACGTTACCGGGTCGGTGGCCATGAACACTGCACCGAAGCAAAAGCCTCCAAGCACAAGATGTTCATACCACGGCAGGCTTGCCACGTAAGTTTCGGGGCCTGCGACATTGAACAAGAAAGCAACCAATGCTCCCCCTACGAACACCGATAACATGGTTTTCCAGCTTGCAACGCCAGTGAACAACAGTATGAAAGCGCCAATAGCTATGGCGATGACGCTCGTCTCGCCTATCGAGCCAGGGATGAAGCCAGTGACCATGTCCCAATTGAAGTCGGGGATTCCCGTAGTAGCCGCTTGGCCCAATGGCGTAGCGGCAGTGACTGCGTCAAGTGACCGTCCAAGCCCGAAAATGCTGCCGTTGGCAACCCATACGGCATCGCCCGACATGCTTGCCGGGTATGCAAAGAACAGGAACGCACGGGCAACCAAGGCAACGTTGAAAACGTTCATACCTGTGCCGCCAAACACCTCCTTGGCAAAAATGACCGAAAAGGCCGTAGCCAAGGCAAGCATCCATAAGGGGCAGCCAACCGGGATGATCATTGGAATCAATATGCCCGTGACGAGAAAACCCTCGTGTATCTCCGTCTTCCTCCACTGGGCGACGACGAACTCTATGCCCAAGCCTACTGCGTAGGATACTACTATCTTCGGCAAAACGGCAAGGAAGCCGTAACCGAACATCTGCCAAAAAGTGCCATCAAGCCCGGCTGCAAGGTAATGTTGGAAGCCTACGTTGTACATGCCGAACAGCAGGGCAGGCATTAATGCTATGACTACCATAATCATTATGCGCTTGCTGTCGATGGGATCATGGATGTGCGTGCCGCTTTGCGACGTTGTGCCGGGGACAAACAAGAATGACTCAAGGCCATCAAACACTGAACGGAATGCGTGCAGCTTGCCACCTTCCTCGAATTTGGGCTTTATCCTGTCGAGATAATTTCTTAACGCTTTCAATGCCTCAATATTTTTTCTGTTAGTATTGTTGTTACTCCACGGTCATGCCATCTCGCGGTGGAGCAAATCAAGCCCTCCGCGCACTATGCGCTGGAGTTCCATCTTCGACGAGCATACGAACTCGCACAGGGCAAAATCCTCGGGCGCGACTTCATATATCCCAAGTGCCTCCATGCGGTCAATGTCGCCCGCAAGGATTGCCTTGATCAATTGTTCGGGCATGATGTCCATGGGCAGCACCTTGTCGTATTCGTGCGACATGATATTATGCCTCTCTCCGCCCTTGATGCGGGCATCGCACACATATTCCTTCTTCCCGAATGGGTCAAGAAGCCAACTGAAATATGAACGGCTTGTGCTGAACTGATCCAGGCGCGGCATCATCCACCCGAAAGCCTCGTGCTTGTCGCTGCCTTCTGGTATGACTGTAACTGCGGTGTCGTATGCTCCAAGGAAGCCGTCAAGTGCTCGCTTGGTGCCCGTGAGCACATTGCCGCTGATGATACGCAACTCGCGCCCATCGTCGGCAAGGTTGCCTGCGACGATAGACGACAGTTGCTGCCCTATTATCACCTTTGCGTAGGACGGGTTCTTGACATGCGAACCGGCAACGGCAATGACCCGCGTCAGGTCAACTATGCCTTTGTTGAACAAACGCCCGATTAGCAACACGTCCCAAGCGCTCAACGTCCAAACCACCTCTCCCTTGTTGACTGGCGCTATGTGGTTTATCTGCACTCCGACGTTGCCCGAGGGATGCGGGCCGCTGAACTTGCAAACTTCGGCAGCGAGGGCAAGCGATGCAAGATCCTGCCCGCTTGACATGCACAAATAGGTTTTGCCGAACTTCGACAAAGCCTCCATGCCAGCCGTGAAATCGTTCTCATATCCATTTAGGACATAATCGAAGCGCGGGGCAAGAGGACGGGTGTCGAATGCCGAAACGAACACTGCGCGGGGAGTGACGTCTGGGTCGGCTATGATGTCATAAGGGCGTTGCTTGACAAACGGCCACACGCCGCCCTCAAGCATGGCAGCCTTGACCTCATCAGGACTAAGCGACGCGACACTCTTGACACCGAAGTCCTTATATTCGATTGCAGCATCGGGCTTGACGGTAACGCTCAACACCTTGCGGCGCTCGCCACGGTTGACACCCGACACCTCGCCGCTAACGGGCGAAACGAATTTCACACTCGGGTTGTTCTTGTCGTAAAACAATGAATCGCCAGCCTTGACCCGGTCACCGGGCTTGACTACGACCTTGGGAACTACCAGATGGAAATCATCGGGGACAAGCCCGTAGAGAGCCGGCTGCCCGACCGGACGCAACTCCTCCCTTGCCTTTCCCGCAAGATTCACGTCAAGACCCTTGCGAAGTTTTATCAC
>CAZWPW010000115.1:0-2598 GCA_964635525.1 uncultured Bacteroidaceae bacterium | reverse complement strand
CACTTGGACGTTGTTTTTCATTTGTTGTTCGCAAAATTAATATTTAAATCGTATCATGGATAAGTTTGCATGTTAATTGTGGAATTATTTCGCTAATCTCAGGCATTTTCATACATGTTCACGCCTGCACTGTCATGCAGGCATTGCAATTTCCGGAGTTTGATGCCTATACACGCCAGCAGAGCGGCACGTAAGCGGCAAGCAGCGGCGGGAGGGTTCAACGCCCCCCATATATGGAATCGTAGTAATTCATGTATTCCCCGCTCGTCACGTCGTCGAGCCATGCTTGGTTGTCAAGGTACCAGCGGGCGGTGCGCTCTATTCCCTCGTCGAACGTCAGCGCAGGCTTCCACCCTAATTCGCTGCGCAGCTTGCTTGAATCGATAGCATAGCGCAGGTCGTGGCCCTTGCGGTCGGCGACGTATGTTATCAGGCCGAGAGAATGGCCCGGCGAGTTGCCGAGCAGGCGGTCGACAGTGGCTATGATGAGCTTGGCCAAGTCAATGTTTTTCCATTCATTGCAACCTCCTATATTATAGGTCTCTGCCACCCTCCCGTGGTGGAAAATCAAATCCACGGCGCGCGCATGATCCTCAACATAGAGCCAGTCGCGGACATTCTCGCCTTTGCCGTAAACCGGCAACGGACGGCGGCACAGGATGTTGTTGATGAACAGCGGTATGAGCTTCTCCGGAAACTGGCACGGCCCGTAGTTGTTGGAACAGTTGGTTACTATGGTCGGCATGCCGTAGGTATCGTGGTAGGCGCGCACGAAGTGGTCGCTGCTCGCCTTTGATGCCGAATAGGGGCTGTGCGGGTCGTAGCGCGTCGATTCGGTGAAGAAGTCGTCGCCGTAAGCTCTTGCCGTTCTCACGCTGCTGAAGCCATCGGGATGCGTGAGCTGCAACGCACCGTATACCTCGTCGGTTGACATGTGGTAAAACAGTTTGCCGGCATAGCCGCCCGGGAGCGATTCCCAATAAGCGCGCGCCGCCTGAAGGAGAGACAGCGTGCCGAGCACGTTGGTTCGGGCAAAAGTGAAGGGGTCGGCAATCGAACGGTCGACATGGCTCTCGGCGGCAAGATGGATTATGCCGTCAATCGAATAAGCGCGCATGAGGCTGCACATAGCCTCGTAGTCGCAAATGTCACCCTTGACGAACACGTAATTTGGACTTCCCTCCACGTCCTTGAGGTTGGCAAGGTTTCCCGCGTAGGTCAGTTTGTCGAGGTTAACTATCCGGTAGGCCGGGTAGTTGTTGACAAAGAGGCGGACGACGTGGTTGCCGATGAACCCAGCACCGCCTGTTACCAGTATGTTTCTCGTGTATTTCATTTTTGCTGTGCCAATATTTCATTTATGCACTTGGCCAACGAGTCGCGCCAATAGGGTGGCTCGATGCCAAATGTTTCCTTGAACTTGCGCTTGTCGAATACGGTGTAGCACGGGCGAGGCGCGCGTGCCGGATAGTCAGCTGTGCGGCAGGGGACGATGTTGCATTCTACGCCTGCAAGTCGCAAGGTCTCATGCGCCAAGTCGTACCATGAGCATACGCCTTCGTTGCTGTAATGGTATATCCCTGTGTGGCTGGTCATGCGTCGGTCAATGATTTGCTTGACCGCAAAGGCCAAATCGCCTGCATAGGTCGGAGTGCCAGTTTGGTCAAACACTACTTTCAAGCTTTTGCCCTGCGATGCCAAGCGGAGCATAGTCTTGACAAAATTGTTGCCGTATGCCGAATACAACCAAGAGGTGCGGAGGATGATGCAGTTGCAACCCGATGCCATTATCTCTCGCTCGCCGGCCAGCTTGGTTGCACCATAAACGCTGGCAGGAGACTCCTCGTCGTCTTCTGTCAATGGCATAGGTGAATCACCCTTGAAAACATAATCTGTCGAGAAATGGATCAAGCATGCCCCGCCCTCCTTGGCTGCGGCCGCGAGGTTGCCGGCAGCAAGGCGGTTGACCTTATCGGCAAGTGCAGGCGCATCCTCTGCCCCGTCGACCTTGGTATAGGCTGCGCAGTTCACTATAATATCAATCTTGCTGCTCTTGACCAAGTTTGAAACTGCATGCGCGTCGGTTATGTCAAGCTCGTTGACATCGGTGAAGATATAGTTGTCGGAGCTTCCCTGCACTGCCTTTCTTATCTCCATGCCGAGCTGTCCGTTTGCGCCAGAGACGAGTATGTTCATAGTCCTGTCCTTCATTCTTCGTTGATAAAATCAAACGGGGTCGTGAAATCTTGCAGCAAAGGCAGCCTTTCATCCTTTGCGCTTAAGGTTATCTTGCTTTCTGGCAACCCCCAATCTATGCCGAGTGACGGGTCAAGTGGCGATATGCCCCCCTCGCTGCCAGGGGAATAATAATTGTCGCACTTGTATTGGAACAGGGCCGTTTGGCTCAACACCGCGAAGCCATGAGCAAAACCTCTGGGGATGAAGAATTGAAGGTGGTTCTCCTCATTCAACTCTACGGCAACATGCTGCCCGTAGGTAGGCGAGCCGCGCCGCAGATCGACAGCAACGTCAAGCACTGCACCGCGCACGCACCGCACGAGCTTGGCCTGCGCGAATGGCGGACGCTGGAAATGCAGG
>CAZWPW010000114.1:0-5982 GCA_964635525.1 uncultured Bacteroidaceae bacterium | reverse complement strand
CCCCATAAACGCAAAAGCGTGCAACTCGTTGAGCTGCACGCTTTTGCTTGCGATTCAGTATGTATTATAGAATCATTTCACTTCCTCGAAGTCGGCATCTTGGACATTGTCGTTGCCGCCTGCAGCGTCATTTGCCGATTGGCCGCTTGATGTGCCTTGCTGGTTGCCCGCTTGCTGCGATTGCTGTGCCCCGTTGTTTGCATACATCTCGGAGCTGGCGGCGTGCCATGCGGCGTTAAGTTCGGCTATGGCTGAATCTACTGCGGCCACGTCTTGTGCCTTGTGCGCGTCTTTGAGTTTCTGCAATGCCGTCTCAATAGGAGACTTCTTGCCAGCCGGAATCTTGTCGCCCAATTCTTTCAATTGGTTCTCGGTTTGGAAAATCATAGAGTCGGCTTGATTCATCTTGTCGATTTTCTCGCGCTCTTTCTTGTCGGCTTCAGCATTAGCCTCGGCTTCGGCCTTCATCCTTTCTATCTCTTCTTTGCTCAACCCCGATGAGGCCTCGATCCTGATTGCTTGTTCCTTGCCGGTTGCCTTGTCCTTTGCAGATACTTTTAATATGCCATTGGCATCAATGTCAAAGGTAACCTCTATTTGCGGCACTCCCCTCGGTGCTGGCGCGATGCCCGTGAGGTTGAAGTTGCCGATGGTCTTGTTTTGCGATGCCATTGGCCTCTCGCCTTGCAGCACGTGGATAGTCACCTCTGTTTGGTTGTCGGCTGCCGTCGAGAACACTTCGCTCTTTTTGCAGGGGATGGTTGTGTTAGCGTCGATGAGTTTGGTCATTACGCCGCCCAACGTTTCTATGCCCATTGACAGCGGTGTCACGTCAAGCAGCACTATGTCGCCCACGCCTCCCTCTTTGTTGAGGATAGCACCTTGTATTGCAGCACCTATGGCTACTACCTCGTCGGGGTTCACTCCCTTCGACGGTACTTTGCCGAAGAAGTTTTCTACGAGCTTCTGCACGGCAGGAATCCTTGACGAACCGCCTACCAAGATTACCTCGTCAATGTCGGAGTTGCTCAATCCCGCATCTGACATCGCCTTCTTGCATGGCTCAAGGCATGCTTGGATGAGGTTATGCGCCAATGCCTCGAATTTTGCCCTTGTCAGTGTCTTGACCAAATGCTTTGGAATGCCGTTAACGGGCATGATGTAGGGCAGGTTAATCTCAGATGTTGTTGTCGACGACAATTCTATCTTGGCTTTCTCTGCTGCTTCTTTCAGGCGTTGCAATGCCATGGGGTCTTGCCTGAGGTCAACGCCCTCGTCATTTTTGAACTCATCGGCAAGCCAGTCGATGATTACCTGGTCGAAGTCGTCACCGCCCAAGTGGGTATCGCCGTTTGTTGAGAGAACTTCGAACACGCCGCCACCGAAGTCGAGGATTGAGATGTCGAACGTGCCGCCACCAAGGTCAAAGACGGCAATCTTCATGTCTTTCTTCGACTTGTCAACGCCGTAGGCCAAGGCTGCCGCCGTGGGCTCGTTGACAATCCTCTTGACTTGCAAGCCCGCAATCTCGCCCGCCTCCTTTGTCGCTTGGCGTTGAGAGTCCGAGAAATATGCCGGCACAGTGATGACGGCCTCCGTGACCTCCTCGCCAAGATAGTCCTCGGCAGTTTTCTTCATCTTCTGCAAAACCATTGCAGAAATCTCTTGCGGGGTGTATTTGCGCCCGTCGATGTCAACGCGTGGTGTGTTGTTGTCGCCGCGAACGACGGGGAACGGCACACGTCCCACTTCCTTCTGCACTTGGTCCCATGTCTCACCCATGAACCGCTTGATAGAGAATATCGTGCGTTTCGGGTTGGTTATCGCTTGCCTTTTGGCCGGGTCGCCGACTTTGCGTTCGCCCCCGTCAACGAATGCGACTACCGAGGGGGTTGTGCGTTTCCCCTCGCTGTTGCTGATTACAACCGGTTCGTTGCCCTCAAATACTGAGACGCAAGAGTTCGTCGTTCCTAAATCTATTCCTATTATTTTTCCCATGATATATTAATTGTTTTGTTGTTGCACCTTTGATTGATTCTGGTGTTTTGCATTTGTTTTTGTGCAAATGCCGTGCCATGGGAAGAATAGTGGGTTTTATGCCATTTTGAGTTGCGTGCCACCGCAGAGTACTGACATTTTAGCAGGTTTTCATGACACGCCGCCCGCCGGCGGAGGCGATAGCCGTCACAGGACGGGCTTCTCCTTGTCGCCCTCGACGTACTGGTCAAGGATAAGCTCGTTGCCGTCATACACGGCGTAGGAGAAGTACTTTATCCAATCGCCGGTGATGATGATGCGCGCTGACTTCGTCAGCATCATGTCAAGCATGATATGGCGGTGGCCGTAGATGAAATAGTTTATGTCAGGATGGGTTTGCAGGTAGCTTTTCGTGAAAAGAACGAGAGGCTCCTTGTCCTCGCCCATATATTCGGGCTCCTTGCCATTCTCCCTTTTCAGGCGGCTGTGCTTGGCCAAAGTAAGCCCAAGCTCCATCGTCCACCGGGGGTGGATGGCAGAAAACATGGTTTGCAGCGTCTTCGAATGGAACATCGCCCTTATGAACTTGAAACCTTTAGAGTTGTCGCCCAAACCGTCGCCATGGGCGATGTAGAACTCCTTGCCGTAAATCTCGGCTGTTATGGGGGCGCGGTGCACTATCATGCCGCATTCCTGCGAGAAGTAGTCCTTGCACCAGATGTCATGGTTGCCAATGAAGAAATGGACCTCGATGCCCATGTCCGTCAGCTCCGATATCTTGCCCAGAAGCCTCGTGAAACCCTTGGGAACTACATGCTTGTACTCGTACCAATAGTCGAACAAGTCGCCCAAGAGGTATATGGCGGCGGCCTGGTGCTTTATCTCGTCAAGGAAATTGACTAACCGGCGCTCCCTCGTGCGATGGTGCTTCAAAGCCCTTGAGCCTAAGTGGGCGTCTGACAAGAAGTAGACTTTCTTCCTCATACATTGCGGCATATTACAAGAAGCCAAGCTCTAATTTAGCCTCGTCGCTCATCATCTCCTTGTCCCACTCGGGTTCAAAAACCAGCTCGACGTTGACCTCCTTGACACCATCGATGGAACCGACCTTCTGGTTCACGTCTTCAACGATGAAATCCGCCGCCGGGCAGTTGGGGGCGGTCAAAGTCATGTCGATGTTGACAATGGAGTCATCGGTGACGTCAATCTTGTATATCAAGCCTAATTCATATATGTCTACCGGTATTTCAGGGTCGTAAACGGTCTTGAGCATCTTTACGACCTCATCTTCTATTTCGTGGAGAGTCATTGTGTTCAGTTATGTTTTTCGTGATGCAGGCAAAGGTAAAATAAAAATGGATAAAATATCTACTTTTGCAATTCAAAACCAAACCGAGAGGACAAGTGACAGCAACCGACCGGATAATCAACCTGACCGAGGGCAGCATAACAGCAAAGATAATCAAGCTCGCCTTGCCCATCATTGCCACGTCGTTCATGCACATGGCCTACAACCTTACCGACATGTTCTGGGTAGGGAGGATAGGAAGCCATGCCAATGCAGCAGTCGGCTCGGTGGGAATGTACATGTGGATGTCGGCCTCATTCTCGCTCATGTGCAAAGTGGGGTCAGAGGTATGCATAGGCCAGGCCATAGGACGGAAAGACTATGCCGAGGCGCGCCTCTTCGCATCGCACAACATAACCATTGCACTGTTGGTGTCGCTGGCCTGCGCCGCAGTCATGGCAGCCTTTGCCACACCGCTCATAGGCATCTACAAACTCTCGCCGTCGATAAGCGCCGACGCAGTCAGCTACTTCCGCATAGTATCCATAGGCGTGCCGTTCATCTTCCTCGCCTCGGCATTCACCGGCATATACAACGCCTGCGGGCGCAGCGCGATACCGTTTTACATCACCGGAACGGGTCTTGTTACGAACATCATCCTCGACCCCATCTTCATCTTCTGGTTAGGAATGGGAACCGACGGCGCGGCAATAGCCACCGTCATAGCGCAAGTGCTTGTGGTAGCCCTGTTCTTGTGGCAGATGCGCTTGCGCGACAAGCTGCTCGGCAACTTCAAGATGGTAGCAAAACTGACCAAGGCGGCGACGAAGAGGGTAATCAAGATAGGCGCGCCCGTGGCGGCCTTCAACTCGCTCTTCGCCTTCGCAAGCATGTTCCTTAGCCGCATCGCCTCCCTCCACGGAGGGCATATAGGCTTGATGACGTTCACCACGGGAGGGCAAATAGAAGCCATAACGTGGAACACATCGCAAGGATTCTCAACGGCATTAGGCGCTTTCACCGCGCAGAACTATGCCGCCGGCAGAGGAGACCGCGTCTTCAAGGGCTACGGCAGGACGCTGCTCATGTCACTGGTGTTCGGATTGGCAGGCACCGTGCTGTTCGTCTTCTACGGGCAGGAACTCTTCGCCATCTTCGTCCCCGAACAGGCAGCATACATATCAGGAGGGAAGTTCCTGCGCATCGATGGATACTCGCAATTGCTCATGATGCTCGAAATAGCAACACAGGGAGTATTCTACGGAATAGGCCGCACAATGCCCCCCGCCATCATAAGCGTCACAGGCAACTACCTGCGCATCCCCCTCGCCCTATGGCTCGTGACACTCATGGGAGTGGAAGGAATATGGTGGGCAGTCTCGATATCGAGCATGCTCAAAGGCGCGGTGCTCTTCGCATGGCTCATGGCAATACGGAAAAGCGTCTACCGCCCGGCGGGAAACGCAACGCCCCAGGCAGGATGACGGATTATCCTCCAATCCAAAAATAATTATTATATTTACAAGCGATAAGGACAACAAACACACAAGCATCCTGACATGGGCAAGGACATAATAATAAACATAGGCCGGCAGTTAGGAAGCGGAGGCCGGCAGATAGGCAAGATGCTCGCCGAAGATTTCGGAATGCGCTTCATGGACAAAGAACTGCTCACGCTCGCGGCAGAGAGGAGCGGGATGTGCCAAGAGATATTCGAGAAAGCAGATGAGAACGGTTCACAAACCTTCAGCGGACTTTTCAGCATGCGCTTCCCATTCGTCAACGAAGGAGGACTGCCCACGAACAACTTGCTTAGCAACGACTCGCTCTTCAAAGTGCAAAGCGACGCCATAAGAGACCTCGCCTCACGCGAGCCATGCGTCTTCATAGGCCGCTGCGCCGACTACGTCCTGCGCGATTTCCCGCAGTGCGTCAACGTTTTCGTTTGCGCGCCGAAGGAAAAAAGGATAGAGCATGTCGCCGAGCGCCTTGAAATAAGCCGGAAAAAGGCCGAGGAACTCGTCAACAAGACCGACCGTAAACGTGCCGAATACTACAACTACTACACCTCAAGGAAGTGGGGAATGGCCTCCACCTACCACCTGTGTGTCGACTCCTCACTGCTCGGCCTCGAAGGAACAAAGGAGCTGGTCAAGGAATTCGCGCTCCGAAGGTTCGGAACATAGCACAACCGCCCGCAAAACTATCTGCCGCAGGGTAGCAAGCCCCGTACCGGAGCAAACCACCATTGCGCCCGGTGTCTACATCCATCCTGCCCGCAACGCGGATACATTGGATTCAATCTTTCCCCGGGCGGGGAGGAAAGTTGCCTTGCATAGGAAGAAATCTTTATTTTTACCCTAAGATTATTTATTTGTACCTTAAAAATACATATTTTTACCCTGCAAATATATGTTTTTAAGGTAAAAATAAAGATTACATGCAACCCAAATGAAGATTGCATCTGACCCGGAGAAAAATTGCATCCCGCCCATGATGAGACCCCTGCAAAACGTCGCAGCGTTTTGCAGGGGTCTCTATATCCTTACCATTTTCTATCAAGGAAGGTTTTAATCACCGGGCAGATAATAACGGTTGTGTATATTTCTACAGATGTGCTGTAGTTACCACTACAGACGAACTTACCTTACCATGTCAGACCTCTGATATTACAAGCCTGCCTGGGGCTACCAGGTTATCTTAATGAATTTGTTTTC
>CAZWPW010000113.1:0-6176 GCA_964635525.1 uncultured Bacteroidaceae bacterium | reverse complement strand
CCAACGACCCGTCGTGCCAAGCAGCGGGAGGAGATGCCGGCGGGTATGAAAACATAAGTTCCGGGTTGGGGCTCGTAGCCAATTACGACTCTCGCGACGTGCCGGCCAACGCCTACAAAGGAGTGTTTTTCGAAGTGCGGGGAGTGTTTTACAACAAATGGCTCGGCAGCGACACCAACTTCTACCGGGCAGAAATCGACTATAGGCAATACGTCAACATCGGAGGACGGAAAGTCATAGCTTGGACCATGCAAAGCAACAACACCTTCGCCGACGTGCCGGTGACGCGCATGCCGCTGACCGGCTCGCCCTTCGGCTTGCGCGGATACTACATGGGGCAGTACCGCGACAAGACCTCGCACGTCGTCGTGGCAGAGTACCGCCAGATGTTCAACTCCAGCAGGGAAGACCTCCTGGGAAGGATAATCCGCCGCTTGGGATGGACCGTCTGGGGAGGATGCGGCTTCACGGGAAGCTCGCCAGTCGACTTAAACGGAGTATTGCCCAATGCCGGCATAGGCCTGAGGATAGAGATACAGCCGCGCATGAACCTGCGCTTCGACTTCGGCCGCAACTTCGTCGACAAGCAGAACCTCTTCTACTTCAACATGACAGAGGCCTTCTAAGAGAACACATGAAACACAGATGCAACGATTGAAACAACACGGACATGATAAAGAACTTAGTCTTTGATTTCGGTGGAGTCGTGCTTGACATAAACTGGCAGGCGGCAGTCGAGGCATTCGCCGCCTTGGGATTGCCCGGCGCAGAGCAGGCCATAGACCGTTACAAGCAAAAAGGCCTCTTCCTCGACCTTGAAGAGGGAAGGGCAGATGCCTCTGCATTCACCGCTAAACTGTCGGAGATGGCAGGGCGCAACCTCTCCTATGAAGAGGTTGAAACCGCCTGGCGCGCATTTTTCTACGAACCGCCAAAGGCAAGGTTAGAGCTGCTCGAAAAGCTCAAGTGCAGCCACCGCATGTTCCTGCTAAGCAACACCAACCCTTTTGTCATGGGATGGGCGTGCAGCGAGCGTTTCACAAGCGCGGGAAAACCGCTTGACCACTACTTCGATGCAATGTTCCGCTCCTATGAGTTAGGCAAGAGCAAGCCGTCGAAGGAAATATTCCAAATCATGATTGATGCCGCTCCGCTTGACCCGGCCGAAACACTCTTCATTGACGACGGTCGGGAGAATATCGAATGCGCCGCCGCCCTCGGCTTCAAAACCCTGCACGCGGGCGAAGGTGTCGATTGGGAGGATACACTGAAAACACTCTTTCACGAGGGCGAGACCAGCTGAAAAATTCCAGCACTATCCGAGGCCTCGGACAACGCTTCAGGAAAATTTCTATTGCTGGTGGCGAGGTATGGATGTACAAGCGCATTGATTTTGTATTAAATTTGCAGCCGACGTATGAGGAAACTTTTGACCATAACCTTTCTTCTTTCATGCTTGGCATTGCAGGCGCAAAAGGCAGCGGACTTGTTCCTGTCGATGCCCCGGTATTTGTTCCCAGCCCTGACCTACAACAACAAGGCCGATATGGTCGACTTCGTCGACAACGGGATGAGGGCGGAGGTAAAGAACGTCTTCGACGCGCAGGCAGTCATGACGCGCAAGAACGACACATATATATCGGTGAAGACCTCAGCGGCGGGCAGGATGGAAATGAAGGTGCTGCCGCTGAACGATTCGACGTCGGTGATATGCCTCGTGCGCACCGTCTGCCCTGCGGCCTGCCTGAGCAGCATGCGTTTCTTCACCACCGCATGGCAGGAACTCCCCGTGACAGACTTCTTTGAGATGCCAGATGCCTCGGCCTTCGTGCTTAGCAGCGATTCCGCGTTCGTCGCCGACAGCCTTGCAAGCTCGTCGATGGCCGATATCGACCTCTATGAGTTCTCGTTGTCGCCGGATGATAACACCTTGTCCATCAAGTCAAACATACTCGACTATGCCACACGCGAGGAGGCCGGAAAGCTCCGCCGGTGGCTCAAGCCCGGAGGCATAACCTTCCGCTGGAGCGATGGACGTTTCCTTCTGGAAGAATGACGGTCATTGCCTATGCTCGCCGGCCAGTTTCTGCAAGAGTTTGTAAACTCCAGTTGAGGGATTGCCGTATTCTTCCAAGCTAATAGCTCTTTCGACTGCAGCGGCGGTGTTTTCTTTCAGGAATGTTTTCTGCTTGTCGGTGAAATTGGGTTTCTCATAGCTGTTCCATACGCTTGCGCTGCCTTTCAACTCTTGGATGACTTGGTCTGAACTTATCGCCGACCTTTGGTCTTTGGAGTGCAGCAACAACCAAAGCTCGAAACACGGATTGCTCAACAGAAGGCCGGCTTTGCATCTGAGAAGTTTGTCGTTGATGGCCGGAACGTCCATATCGTACATGATGAATGCCTGCACCTTATTGTCCTGACGGGAGATTTTAAGTTCATTGAGCTGTTTCTCGACAAGCAACGGCGATATCTTCGTTCCCTCGACGCGGGAGATGATTTTTATGGGCGACTTGTACCATAGGCTCAACAGGTTCACGTAATTTTCTTCTGTTTTTCCTTCGCAGATGACGAGGAATATTTCGCGCATCTTCCTCGGCGTTGACTTTTCCCTCTTGCTTGCCATGTTCAGCCCTCCAATAATTCCTTTATGCTTTCAACGGAAGAGGCAACGTAAGGCACGGCATCGAAGCGGCCTTAGATATAACCTTTCCCGGCATCCATGTTTTCTCGGAAATCCTTGCAGTCGTACAATCAATAGACGTTTGTCGCGCCATCTTCTGACTTGTTGACGAAGACAATCTGGTCGCGCCTTAGCCGCTTGAGGTCGATGATATTTGTGTTGTGCGAGGTGAACAGCAGCTGGCTGGCAGCCGAGGCATGCACAAGGTCAAGGATGAAGTCTGCCAGGCGCGTGTGCAGCCCCATGTCGAACTCGTCTATCATGATGCTTTTCCTGTTCTTGGCAACATCCAACAAGAAGATGAGTATGTTGAACAGTTTCCATGTGCCGTTTGACTCCTCCGTCTCCATGTCGAACTTTACGCCGCTACGCCCCCGGTGGGTTGTCCGGAAGCGAAGCACGTCCATGAGCTTGAACGACATTTCCGTTTGCCCGGGTGCTGGAAACACGGGCATCGGAACTTTCTCTTTTCGCATCTCGATGTCCGTGATGTCGGAGTCGCATATCTCAAGGGCTTTTAGAATCAAACGTTTGTAGGTATTGAAATTTTTTAGAAATATCAACTCGTTCGCGCTGAGTAGCCCAAGGAGGAACTTGTGCATGAAATACCGGTATAGCCTTTGGGCGAATGGCCTGTTCATTGAACTTGCACGGCTCAGGAAGAGGGTCTTGCTGCCAGTGCTCTTCGCCACATCTTGGGGTTTCGAGACGACACCAGTCCCAAAACTATACTTGCCGTCGGCATTGCGCACGAAGACTTTCGCGCGCCTGCCTGTGGGATAGTGGTAGAGGCTTTCGCTTATGATGCCTTTACGGGTGAGTTCGAAGGCATATTCGTATTCCACATCCTCGCAAACAAAGTCAATCAGGAAACGGCTCGGAAGTTCGGGACACCCGTCGAACTTGAACGGCTCGAAGTTGAAAGTCACTCCTTCATTGTGCAGGTGTGATTCGAGTATCAACCTGCAACAAAACGAGATGGCCTTCAAGATGTTTGACTTGCCTGACGCATTGGGACCGAAAAGCCCTATTGATTTAAGCACTGGCGTGCCTTTCCAAGTCATCACGTTGTAGGCCAACTCCCGGGACGAGGCAGTGTTGATGCTGGCTGCCCTGAAGTCGATTCTTATCCTGTCCTTGATGGAAAAGAAATTCTCCAATTCAATTTTAAGTATCATCCAAACACCTGTTTTTGCAGTTTCGCTACAAAAATAGGCATTTAATTGACACTATGGCATGAATTGATTGTCTGGCTGCTTCATTTCTTTTATGCCCGACATAAACTTAATAATCTTCAAGCGGCGGCAGTGCGGCCACGATGTCTGCCGTGCGGCACGACAGCCGGATGACCGACAGCAGCAGGTCGAGGATGTAGCGGGGCTGCCCGTGCTCACGCGCCCAGTCGTTGGGGTTGTTCTTGATCATTGACGCCTTGTCGACGGTGACGGCATACCGTTCCATGACCCACTCGATGGCGGGCTTGCCGTTGACGATGTAGTCGTAGGCCTTGGCGGGGATGCCCTCTATAGCTATGCGGCTGTTGCAGATGATGCGCGTCTTGTCCGCCACGAGCTTGCCGTCGTCGTCGCGCACCTTGGCGAAGCGCATCTTATCGACGGCGAAGTGACGGTAGGTCTCGTCCGTCCATTCCCCTTGCCAGATGTCGATGTCGCCCGCTACCGTCACGCCCAATTCGGCGTGCGCCAGCTCCGGCATGAGCGCGCAGGACCCTTTGCCGCCGCCCGGTGGCTCATTGATGCCTTGCTCGTAGCCTAAATGCAGGGCGGCAAGCTCGCGCCCGGCTTTGCTGAAGGCCATGAAGTCCTCAGCCTTGTCCACGATGGGGATGCGGGGCAGGGACTTCTTCAAGTCGCCGGCGAAGCGCTCGCGGTAGTGGCGCGAATGTAGCAACCCGTAGACGTAGTAGAAGATGTCTTCCTTGCTGATGTCGCGCGTGCCGCCGAAACGGCGGCGCACCTCGCCCAACATCCAACCGGTGATGCCGTCACGGCGGATGTAACGGCCTGCTGCCTCATTGCCGAACAGGCCGCCTTGCGGATTGTTGTCCTCCTCATACCAGTACAAGGGGAAGCACTGGCCATTAAATTGCAGTTGTAAATCGGGAATGCAGTCGGTGATAATGCAAGAAAACCCTTTCGATTCACCTATGCCGCTTACGCAAATCACCCGGTTTTCGTGTTGGGGGGTGGGGAAAAGGCGAGGGATTTGGTAGGTCATCTCATTCAATGGCTTGTAATAGAGCAGCCACTGCTTGAAGAATGGGCGGTAGATACTTTCCCTATATTCGCATTGCGTGACATCGTATTTACGCATCTTTTTCAGGTCATCAACTACGGCTCTTGTCAATCTTATCTTGTGCGTTCCGTAGTCAAGCCCTGTTATTTCATTCTTGTCAAACCTATCAACCTGCTCGTTGTAGTATTCAATCTGCTCTTTGCCCTTTTCCTGCACCTTTGCTTTGGAACTGTTGTAAACCCAAGGGTCGCGCTGTGTCTTCATTCCATTTGAATACATCGGCTCGAACACAGTTTGCTTGTTCTGTTTGTCTTTCTTGTCTCCAAGGAGAATCAAGTTGTCGAAGACTCCGTCGCGTTGGTTAATCCAGTCGGCCTTGTCGTTTGGCGTGATATGTTGCCACTGCACTTTCGCCGAGGCGACGGAGCGGAAGTCCTTCACCATGCGGAGCTTCTGTTCCCGTGTGAGGTAGTCGCCTATGTCGTGGTAGCATATCTGCGCCTTCTGCCCCCTCTTTGCCGGGTTCTTCACGAGGAAGGTTATGGCTATCGGCGTGCGTGAGCCGTCATAGAATATCCCGCCGCCTTCCTTGCGGCGCAGTTCGCCTGATGTGCGTGCGTTGCCCCGTAGGTTCAGCACGTAGATTGAAGTGAACTCCTCTTCAAGGCACCGCCGGAAACCGTCCTGGGCGTTGCCGTCAATCCATGCTCCGTTGCTGATGAAGGCCACTATGCCGCCCTCATCCTCCGGTATGCGGTCAGAAGCCCATCGGAATGCCTTGATGTAGCTGTCGTAAAGCGAGTTTTTGTTTGTGGCTTTTGTTCTTGCCACGTATGTTGCTGCCACCCGGCTGTCGAGGGCAGGGTAAGCGAGGTTCTGCGCGTTGTCGTTAGCCGATTTCTGCCCGACGGAGTATGGCGGGTTTCCCACAATGACCCTGACGGGCGTTGCCTGCTGCTTGCTTACCTGCTCTGAATTGTCTTGGAAGAAGTCGGTGAACAGCGCGTTGCGCTTGCCCTCTGCCAGTTGGAAGGTGTCGGTCAGGCAGATGCCGTTGTAAGGCAGGTAGACCTCGCGGCGGGTTATGTCATGGAACACCGACTCGATGTTGACGTCGGCAATGTAGTAGGCGAGCAGCACGAGCTCGTTGCAGTGTATCTCTTCAAGGTACTTGCGCTCCATGTCCTCCGGGCGGATAAGCCCCGACTGCAACAACCGCGTGATGAACGTTCCCGTG
>CAZWPW010000112.1:0-6186 GCA_964635525.1 uncultured Bacteroidaceae bacterium | reverse complement strand
AGATGGTCAAGGCGATAGCGGAAGGCGAGGAAGGCCTCACGCCAGCCAAGCCGGCCAAGCAGAAAACGGAACTTCCGGAAGGCTACCAGCTGCTGTGCAACCAACTGTCATCGTTCTTCAAAACGAAGGTCGCACTGACCCGCACAAAAGACGGCAAAGGAAAGATAAGCATTCCGTTTAAAAACGAAGAGGAATTGGAACGCATCATGGGGCTGTTCGATTCGTTCAGCAATTGACTGGCATGAAGTGCCGCCCAAGCAGGCATCCGATTCTCGAAAGCAGCGGTCATCTGTTTTTTTCCTATCTTTGCAAATCTTGAAACGTTATTCATGGGGATTTGAAAAGTCTGTTGCCTTTCTTGATGTTCATCGCCATGTTTCCCTTGTGCCTTCAAGCACAGGAGGAGGGCAAGCAGTTGCCTGAAACGCAGTTGCAAGGTGAACCTATTGCAGTAGAGGAACTGCCAGACAGCTTGGAGGTTGGCGATTCATTGGACTTCGAACAGGCCCGCCTTATATTGCCCGATTCAATCATGAATGACACATTGCCTGACCTTCCTCTCAAAAACAAATGGATTCCCGACCCGAACAGGGCAGTATGGTTAGCTACCTTGTTTCCCGGTGCCGGGCAAATATACAACCGCAAATATTGGAAACTGCCAATCTATTACGGTGGGTTTGTCGCCTGCACCTACGCCCTTACTTGGAACAACCGCATGTACAAGGACTATTCGCAAGGCTATGCCGACTTGATGGATTCCGACCCGTCGACCGACAGTTTCAAGGATTTCCTTTCCGGCAATTACAATTACGAAAGCGATGCGGTGATTAGCCAATTGCAAACTATTTTCAAAAACAAGAAAGACTACTATAGGAAGTACCGTGATTTGAGTATCTTTGCATTTGTCGGGGTGTATTTGTTGTCGGTTATAGATGCATACGTCGATGCTGAGCTATCGAATTTTGATATATCAGAAGATCTGAGCATGGGAATATCACCGGCCATTATCGACGACAACAAGTCACGAGCGCGGTGCGCATACGGGGTGCAATATGTGCTTACATTCTAAATTGAGAGATGAAAAAAGAACTGCTATTAGCCTTGTCGCTGTCAACCTTTCTGTCAACAACGTCAGGTGTCTTTGCGCAATCGTCAATTCAAGAAACCATAGTCTATGACAGTTCTGTGGCTTTACCAACGGGCATGGAATATTCTGTCATGGACCGCCTTTTGGATGATTGGATTACGAAGAATTATGTTTTCATCGACAGCGAAGGATGTGACAGCAGCATGCAACCGCCAGAGTATAGTGACGATGTATATATCAGCCGTTTGTCGAAGCTTCCTACAGTCATCGAGATGCCTTATAACGCGGTAGTGCGCCAATACATTGATGCCTATACGACAAGGTTGCGCACGATGCTCCCCTCGGTGCTTGGCGTGGCCAACTTTTACTTCCCGATAATAGAAGAGGCATTAGACGCATACGGCTTGCCCTTGGAACTCAAAGCCCTGCCGATAGTCGAGTCGGCCATGAACCCCACGGCTCTCTCGCGTGCAGGGGCATCAGGGCTATGGCAGTTCATGCTCACCACAGGCAAGGTGTACGGGCTAAAGTCAAACTCGATAGTCGACGAACGCCGCGACCCCGTCAAGTCTACATGGGCTGCTGTCGCCTATCTCAGGGATTTGTACAACATATACAATGATTGGCCGTTGGTCATTGCAGCCTATAACTGCGGCCCGGGGAATGTCAACAAGGCCATCAGGCGCAATGGAGGCAAGGCCGATTATTGGGATATTTATTACAGCCTTCCCAAGGAGACGCGCGGTTATTTCCCCTCGTTCATTGCGGCGTATTATGTGCTCAACTATTATTGCGAGCACAACATCTGCCCGGCAACTGCCGATTTGCCGCTTGACACTGACACTGTGCTTGTCTCGAAAAACCTGCATTTCAAACAAATCTCCGAATTATGCGGAGTGCCAATAGAAGAGTTGCGCAGCCTCAACCCGCAGTATAAGGTAGACATAATCCCTGGAGAGTCGATGCCATGTTCCTTGCGTCTTCCCCTAAGGCATATTTATGCTTTCTTGGAGCTTGGCGATTCAGTGTACAATTACAAAGCCGATGAACTGTTCACCCAACGCAAAGTAGTGCAGATAAAGGAGGAAGTCAACTCGACTTCGGGTTCGGCGCAATACCATAAGATACGCAGCGGAGAAACTCTGTCGACGATAGCGCGCCGTTATGGGACAACAGTCAGCAAATTGAAACAGTTGAACGGCTTGAAGAACGACAGGATATCAGCGGGGAAACGTTTGAGGGTCAAGTGAACTCTTAAACAGGGCAGGGGAAGCCAGGCTAATGGCTTCTCTTTTAGTATAATAAACAGGCATTTTCAAAAAAACAGAAAAGCAAAACCGATGGAACAGTTGAAACACGAGTGCGGAGTGGCAATGATAAGGTTGCTCAAGCCAATGGATTACTACAAAAAGAAGTACGGGACTTGGGCGTACGGCTTGAATAAACTTTATTTGCTGATGGAGAAGCAGCATAATCGAGGGCAGGAAGCTGCCGGTTTCGCCTGCGTGAAGCTCAAAGCCCGCACTGGAGAAGAATACATGTTCCGCGAACGAGCCGTAGGAACTGGAGCGATAACCGAAATATTCAACCGAGTGTTCTGCAATTTCAACGACTTGCAGGCAGAGCAGATTGATGACCCAGACCGTGCCGAAACCGATTTCCCTTTCATCGGAGAACTTTATATGGGTCACCTCCGGTATTCGACGACAGGCAGGAGCGGGCTTTCATACGTTCATCCTTTCCTGCGCAGGAACAACTGGCGGGCTAAGAACCTTGCCATTTGCGGCAACTTCAACCTGACGAACGTTGACGACATCTTCAACGAGATAACTTCAGCCGGGCAGCACCCGCGCAATTATGCAGACACTTACATAATGCTAGAGGAGGTAGGCCACCGTCTTGACCGTGAAATAGAGCGCGTGTTCGTTGAATGCAAAGACGAGGGGCTTTCTGGTTTGGCATTGACGCATGCCATAGAGGAACGTGTTGATATTTCGAACGTACTGAAGACAACCACGCCGAAGTGGGATGGCGGCTATGTGTTTTGCGGCGTAACCGGCAGTGGAGAATCATTCGCAGTGCGTGACCCGTGGGGGATAAGGACGGCATTTTGGTATGCTGACGACGAGATAGCAGTGCTAGCCTCGGAGCGTCCGGTAATTCAAACTGTGCTTAACGTCAAATCGTCGCAGGTCAACGAACTCAACCCCGGCGAAGCGTTGCTTGTCAACAAGTCGGGCGCAATGAGGCTCGTGCAGATAAACGAGCAGCGTGCTTTTGAGCCATGTTCGTTCGAGAGGATATACTTCAGCAGAGGAAGTGATGTTGACATTTACCAAGAAAGGAAGAAACTTGGCAGAAACCTTGTCGCTCCCATACTAGACAAAATAGGCAATGACCTGCCAAACACTGTATTCTCGTTCATACCCAATACTGCCGAGGTGGCCTTCTGCGGAATGATGGAAGGCTTCAATGATCATCTTGACACCATAAAGATGCAAATGATAGACAGCCTCGGGCAAGCACCGCCGCGTGAAGAAATAAAGCGGATATTGTCATTCAGGGTTCGGTGCGAGAAAGTTGCTATCAAGGACATAAAGTTGCGGACGTTCATAGCTGAGGGACAAACGCGAAATGACTTGGCAGCGCATGTCTACGACATAACCTACGGAAGCCTCGTACCGAAGAAAGACAACCTCGTCATCATTGACGACAGCATAGTGCGAGGAACAACCCTGAAGCAAAGCATCATAAGTATCCTTGACCGCCTTGAGCCAAAGAAAATAGTCATCGTCTCCTCATCGCCGCAAGTGCGCTACCCCGACTACTATGGCATAGATATGTCAAGCATGGACCAATTCATCGCATTCAAAGCAGCCATGGCGCTCCTTGCCGACAGGGGGATGATGCAAGTGGCAGTTGAGGCCTTGCAACGTGCAAAGAACCAGGAAAGCGGACTATTGCCATTGCAGGAGAATTGCATCAAAGCAATATATGCGCCGTTTACCGATGAGGAAATCTCCGACAAGATAGTCGAATTGCTTACACCAGAAGACACGGGTGCAAAGGTTGAAATAGTCTACCAAACCATAGCCGGACTGCACGAGTCATGCCCGAACCATCCCGGCGACTGGTACTTCAGCGGCAATTACCCCACGCCGGGAGGTTTGAGACTGGCCAACCGCTCCTTCATTGACTATTGCGAAAGCAGCGGTATTTCTTGATTAACGATAAGTCTTCCTTCACGCATTCCCGCTTCAGCAACAGCGGGCAAGTTCGCCATATCGTTGAAAATAGATAACTTTGGCCGTCAAAAATGCAGCAATCATGTACTTTTCAATAATAATCCCAGTATACAACCGGCCAAATGAGGTCAAAGAGTTGCTTGAGAGTCTGACGCGGCAGACAGCCAAGAATTTCGAAGTGCTGATTATAGAGGATGGCTCGACGGTGAAGTGCGATGCCGTAGTAGACCAGTATTCAGAGGAATTGGATGTCCGTTATTTCTTCAAGCCAAATTCTGGGCGCAGCCTGACGCGAAACTATGGCATGGAGAGGGCAAAGGGCGATTACCTTGTTTTCTTCGATTCAGATTGCATTATTCCCGAACATTATTTTGCGACCCTCTCCGATGAGCTTGCCCATGCCTATGTCGATTGCTTCGGAGGACCTGACAAGGCGCATGCTTCCTTCAGCGTCTTCCAGAAGGCGGTAAGCCATTCAATGACTTCGTTCATCACCACCGGAGGCATACGCGGGGGCAAGAAGATACTTGGAAACTACACCCCGCGAACGTTTAACATGGGCTTTTCAATGGAAGCATACCGTACCGTGGGAGGTTTCAAGGACATGTTTGGAGAGGATATTGACCTGAGCTTGCGCATCCGTGACGCAGGGTTCAGTATCAGGCTTTTGCCAGAAGTCTACGTCTATCACAAGCGGAGGGTCAGCCTCAAATCGTTCTACCGGCAGGTTAACGTCTTTGGCAGGGCGCGCATCGATCTGCAAATCGCACATCGTGGCTCGTTGAAACTTGTTCACACGCTGCCGGCTTTGTTTGTTGTGGTGAGCATGTTTTTCCTCGCCTCGTCATTCATCTGCCCATGGTCGCTGCTTCCGCTTGCCATGCTGCTTGCCATCCTGTTTGCCGAGGCATTGATGGTAACCCGCAACTTCATGGTTGCCTTCGTGTCGGTAGCCACAAGCATAACGCAGCTGTGGGGCTACGGATGCGGATTCATCACAGCTTTTTTCAAGAAGAAGATACTTGGCAAAACCAACGACACATCTGATTTGGACAGATTGTACAAGAAGAAATGAGCACCCACGTAGAGCCCCTGAAGATAATCGATTCCTGCTATGCCGATAATGACGCGCTTCGCAGGATTCTGATAGACCATAGCCGAGCGGTAGCCGACAAAGCCTTGGAAATAGCCGCTAAGCACCCGGAACTGAACATCGACACGCAATTTGTCGAACAAGCAGCCATGCTGCATGACATAGGGGTGTTCTTGACTAATGCCCCGTCGATATGCTGCTACGGCACTAAACCTTATATTTGCCATGGATATTTAGGAGCAGACTTGTTGCGCTCGATGGGACACGACAGGCATGCCCTCGTTTGCGAGCGGCATTCAGGAGCCGGAATATCATTGCAAATGATAATCGACAATGACCTGCCACTGCCGCACCGCGACATGCTTCCGCTGTCAATTGAAGAAAAGGTGATTTGCTTCGCCGACAAATTATTCTCGAAAACGTCGTTAGGCAACGAAAAGACAGTTGACAAGGCAATCAGAAGCCTGTCAAAATATGGTGTCGAGGGGGTGGAACGTTTCAAGTCATGGTGCGAGATGTTCCTTTGATCCGCCTCGCTGTTTCGTTCCGCGCATGGAGCTGGAAATTAACCACTATTCACCAGTTTGACACCATCATGCAAAGGGCGGTTAAATGTTTGGCGTATGCAATTATAATTCTATAAATTTGTTGGCTAAAGCGCATACCATGTTTTGAAGGCTAAAATAAACATATCGTTCCCCGTCTTCCTTGTTTTTCTGGTATCATCATTGGTAGGCGCTTTGCCAATTTCGTCAAAGAAC
>CAZWPW010000111.1:0-6211 GCA_964635525.1 uncultured Bacteroidaceae bacterium | reverse complement strand
TTTCGTCACGCCCTCGCCGTACCTCAAGAGCCATTTGAAAAAATTGAAGGCACGGATAAGGGACAAGTTCGTCGTGACGGCTATTAAGGGCATCGTTCCCGACGAGAACTTGATCATCTCTGAGTACTTTTCGAAGTTCTACGATGTTCCCCCTTCGAACATCGCCGCCATAGCTGGCCCGTGCCATGCAGAGGAGGTTGCCTTGGAACGCCTGTCATATTTGACCATAGCTTGTCAGGACATTGCCAAAGCCAAGGATATTTCGGATCTCATGTCCAGTAATTACATCAAGACGTCGGTCAGCGATGATGTGGCGGGCATTGAATACAGCTCGGTGCTAAAGAACGTCTATGCCATAGCCGCCGGCATCTGCAGCGGCCTGAAGTATGGCGACAATTTCCAGGCGGTGCTTATTTCGAACGCTATCCAGGAGATGGACCGTTTCATAAGTACCGTTCACCCGATTGGCAGGAATGTCTACGATTCGGTGTATCTGGGCGACCTGCTTGTGACCTCCTATTCGAACTTCAGCCGCAACCGGACTTTTGGCGCCATGATAGGCAAGGGATACCCGGTGAAAAGCGCGCAGATAGAAATGGAGATGATTGCAGAGGGATACTACGGCACTAAGTGCATCAAGGAGATAAACAAATTCTACCACGTCAACATGCCAATCTTGGATGCCGTGTACAATATCTTATACGAAAGGATTTCCCCTTCGATAGAAATTAAATTATTAACTGATTCATTCAGGTGAAATGGGTGACATAAGACTTATTACAGATAACGCCCTGCCGTTCGTCGACGAAAGGGCATACCGTTCTTTCTTGTTGATGGCAGGCACGCTTGCCGCAGATTTGGAGAATGCCTCCTGCCCTGGCTCTGATTTCCTTGGCTGGCTGCATTTGCCCTCTTTGACCGGGCAACCATTAGTTGACGACATCAATGCCACTGCCAAATCCCTGCAAGATGATTGCGACGTTGTCGTTGTAGCCGGCATTGGCGGCAGCTACCTCGGCGCAAAATCTGCATTGGAGGCCTTGAGCAATCCGTTTAACGGTTTGAGGGCGGGGAAAGGATTCCCCGAGGTAGTCTTTGCGGGCAACAACATAAGCGAAGATTACTTGTATGAGCTAAAGTGCTACTTGTCGGGCAAAAAGTTCGGCATAGTGAACATCTCGAAGTCAGGAACGACGACCGAAACGGCAATATCGTTCAGGGTTTTGAAAGAATTGTGCGAGGAGTCATTAGGGAAAGAGTTTGCCAGGAGGAACATAGTGGCTATCACCGATGCCGAAAAAGGTGCGGCAAGGTTGATGGCCGACAAGGAAGGCTATAAGTCATACATCATCCCTGACGATGTGGGCGGGCGTTTCTCAGTCCTTACCCCGGTGGGGTTGTTCCCCATTGCCGTTGCCGGTTTTGACATTGCCCAGTTGTTGGCCGGTGCAAGGGACATGGAAGGGAAGTGTTCGGTTTCAACACCGGCGGACAGCAACATTGCCGCAATCTATGCCTCGCTGCGCAACGCCCTCTACCAGTCGGGTCGGAAAATAGAAATCCTTGTGAACTTCACTCCCAAGCTGCATTACGTCATGGAATGGTGGAAGCAGCTCTTCGGCGAGTCAGAGGGCAAGGACAACAAAGGCATATTCCCCGCCTCGGTTGACTTCACTACCGACTTGCATTCGATGGGGCAATGGATCCAGCAAGGAGAAAGGACGATCTTCGAAACCGTTGTGTCTGTCGACGAGTGCAACCATGAACTGAGGATACCCTCTGATTCTGAGAATCTTGATGGACTGAATTACATTGCCGGCAAACGTATTGGCGAAGTGAACACGATGGCCGAGCTTGGCACGTTGATGGCCCATGTCGACGGCAATGTGCCCAACATCAAAGTGTGCGTCCCCTGCATCAATGAATACTACTTGGGGCAATTGTTCTATTTCTTCGAAAAATCATGCGCCTTGAGCGGCCTAATGCTGGGGGTTAATCCTTTCAACCAGCCAGGTGTTGAGGATTACAAACGCAACATGTTCGCACTGCTCGACAAGCCCGGTTACGAGAAAGAAACGCTTGAGATACGTAAACGTGCCGATGCAATGGGCAAAACTTGACCGTATAATGGCCATTGACCAAGCATAACGCCATTTCTGCCGTAGTCGGATGAAAAATTATTATTGGGGGGCATTCATCGTTTCCTCTTCGCTGCTACTTATTTTGCTTTTACTCTACGGCATGCCCGATGCAAATGTGTTCGGCAGAAAAATGCGGAGGGTAGACTTGTTGTCGGACATCCGCCATGACAGGATACCTGTGATAGTTGAAGACACATCGAGCATCGAGGTGGCAGCAGCCATTGAATGCCAAGCCAATGTTGTCGACACATGCAAGGAGGGCGTGACTTGCATTGTTGATTACTCTGATTCCACTATGCGCGGGATGAGCCACTTCTATGCCATCCTCGATTCGATTGAAATGCTTGACAGGCCGGTGCGTGTGGCTTTCTTCGGTGATTCGTTCATTGAGGGCGACATATTCACTGCCGACTTGCGCGAGCTGCTGCAAGCCGAGTTCGGTGGCAAAGGCGTGGGGTGGGTTGACATCACGTCTAACGTTTCAAACTTCCGCCCTACGGTTCTCCACAAGTACCATGGCTGGGAGTCATTCAACGTGTTGGATTCTCTGCATGACAATGCCCTCTCTGGGATTAATACAAGCTATTACCTTCCTGCGTCGCAGGAATCGTACGTTGAACTTGAGGGCACGTCGCGGTATTCGGCGACGGTGAAAGATGCCGAACTCTCAAGCATATATTTCTTCAATGATTGCGACACGATGCTTTTGTCGTGTTCTGTCAATGGCAGCCTGCTGAAAGAAGAGGCCGTCACGCAATGGGGGTTCAACGTCAAGACTATCTATGGCAACATTTCTAAGGTACGCTGGACATTGCGTGGTTGTCCGAATTCGGCCTTTTGGGGCGTGACGATGGAGAGCAGGCGAGGTGTCGTTGTTGACAATTTTTCGTTGAGGGGTAGTTCCGGCCTCAATTTCTTGTCCATTCCTTCGTCAAGGCTAAGGCAATTCGCCTCATGGAGGAAGTATGATTTGATTGTTTTGCAGTACGGACAGAATGTTGTTTCACGGGGTCGGACAAACTATTCAGGCTACAAGCATCACATGGAGAATGTCATTAAGAAGTTGAAAGATTGTTTTCCCAACACTTCTATGCTTCTTTTCAGTGTTGGCGATAGGATGGTCAAGGACGACTACGGCAATTTGGTTACTATGCCCGAGGTTTGCAGCCTTGCCGAATACCAGGAGGCGATAGCTGCCGATGCTAACATTGCATTTTGGGATCTTCTTGGTGTCTTCAACTCATTGGGCGGCATATCATCGTTTGCCAAGTCCACGCCTCCGATGGCCAACCTCGACTATACCCACATAAATTTCAACGGCGGCAAATCATTGGCCAAGGAGTTCTTCGAGGCTTTGGTTTATGGCAAGGAGCAGTATGACAAAAAACATTCGCATGATGCCAATTAAACCATACCTGCCGGGATTAGCTGCGGCCTTGTTCTGTTTGCCTGCCGCTTCCCAAGATGCTGTTCCGCTCAAGGCTGTTGCTGATGTCCCTGCGGAGGCAGGCGGTTTCCAACGAATCGTTGGGTTCGTGGATTTTGGAGAAAGCGATTGCTTGTCGGGCTATTCATTTGCAGGCATGCTTGATAACGTCATAACTGATTCGTCGTGTTTAGCCTCTGTCATTGACAAAATGCTCATGCAGCTGCAAGACAAGAACCGCAATGTCAGGATAGTGCATATTGGCGATTCGCATGTGCGCGGGCATATATTCCCTGGCGTGATGAAGGAAAAGCTCGAAATGTTGTTCGGGGGCGGCGCCCTTGAGAAAGAGTTTGAAGTTTTCGACTACAACGCCAATGGCATATCGCAGGAAACAGGCGCGGGCGGTGTCATCTACCAGGTTATCGGGATCAATGGAGCTACGGCACATAAGTTTTCAGATTCCAGCAACATTGCGATGGTCAGAGACCTCCGCCCCGACTTGTTGATAATCTCTTTCGGCACAAACGAGGCATCCGGAATGAACTACAACAGCACCCGCCACAGGCAGCAATTGGACGAATTGGTCGGCATGCTTGCCGAGGCTTGCCCCGATGCCGCCTTGCTTTTTACAACCCCGCCCGGGGCATACAGGAAACAAAGGGGGCGGTATGTCCTGAACCATAACATCAAGCGTTCGGCTGCCACGATACGTGATTATGCTGCCGAAAAAGGCTACGCGTGCTGGGATTTGTTCAGCATCGCCGGCGGAGAGCGTTTTGCCTGCACCAATTGGCATTCGAACGGGCTGATGCGACGGGACAGGATACATTTCACAAAAACAGGTTACGAGGTGATAGGCTGCATGTTTTATTCAGCATTCATAAAAATGTTTACCGGCCATGTTGGATATTGACTTTAGCAAATTGCTTGCCTTGTTTGCCTACGACGCGCAAGCCCCGATGATATTCAATAGCGGGATGTTCGTTTATGTCTTTGTGGCCTTTTCGTTCTTTTATGCCTTGCTTCACAAGAGGGACACCTTGCGCATACTGTACGTGACGGCCTTCTCCTATTTCTTCTATTACAAGAGCAGCGGGATTTGTTTTTTCCTGCTTGCCCTGGTGACAATATCCGACTTCATCATTGCCAAGCGCATCAGCGCAACGGAAAGCAAGGCCGGCAGGCTTGCTTTGGTGACGTTGAGCCTCGTCGTCAACCTGGGCCTGTTGTGCTATTTCAAATACACGAACTTCCTCATAAGCATCTTCAACCAAATCTCCGGCGGCAATGTTTCTTTCCTTGACATAGTGCTGCCCGTCGGCATATCGTTCTTCACGTTCCAATCGTTGAGCTACTCGATAGAAGTCTACCGGGGACGGCTGAAGCCCTTGGACAACCTCCTCGACTACGCCTTCTACGTCTCGTTCTTCCCCCAGCTCGTTGCCGGCCCCATCGTCAGGGCCCACGACTTCCTGCCGCAGATACGCAAGCCCTTGACCGTCGACCGGGAGATGTTCGGGCGCGGCATATACCTGATCGTTTGCGGATTGCTCAAAAAAGCGGTCATAAGCGACTACATCAGCGTCAATTTCGTCGAGCGCGTTTTCGATGCCCCCTCGCTTTATTCCGGGATAGAGAACCTGTTCGCCGTCTACGGCTACGCCCTGCAAATCTATTGCGACTTTTCAGGCTACAGCGACATGGCCATAGGCCTGGCATTGCTCCTCGGGTTCAAGTTCCCCGACAACTTCAACTCCCCATACAAGGCTGCTTCCATTTCCGATTTCTGGCACCGCTGGCACATATCGTTGTCGACGTGGCTCAGGGATTACTTGTATATTTCATTGGGCGGAAACCGCAAAGGCAAGTTCAGGACGTATGCAAACCTGATGATCACGATGCTCCTCGGCGGCTTATGGCACGGAGCGTCATGGAATTTCATCTTTTGGGGCTTCTTCCACGGCCTTTGCCTCATCGCCGGCAAGCTCATGCAGCCCGTCAAGGTCTTGCCGCGCCTGGCCGGGGCGAGGCTCGCAAGCTGCTTGAACACGATAGCCACGTTCCATCTGGTTTGTTTCAGTTGGATATTTTTCCGAAACCTGACTTTTGACGGGTCGGTGTCGATGTTGCGCCAGATATTCACCGATTTCCACCCCGAGCTATTCTCCCAGCTCGTCGCGGGCTACAGCGAAGTCTTTGCCTTGATGGCCGTGGGTTATGTGGCCCATTTCCTGCCCTCGGGCTTCTCCGGCGCGGTAAAGTCGCTGTTCGTGCGCTCGCCGTTCGGCGTTTCCATCATCGCCCTGGTGCTTGTCGTCTACATCATCATCCAGGTCAAGAGCATGGAAATCCAGCCATTCATCTACTTCCAGTTCTGACAGCTGCCGCAGGCACTTTCCACGCCCTCCGCCCTCTCCGGGATTTTTGTCGCAGGCCACTCCGCAGCCCCCTCCGCTAGTTCTTTTTTTTTGGCGGCCGCTCCCGCAGCCGCAGATTGCTCTGCAAATCCCCAGCAAGCGCTGCCTACTGCCGTCGCCGTCTCTTCAATTTTTTTTGGAGTATTATCCTACCATGTATCCAGCAATAGAAATTTTTTAGGAGAGCTGTGGACGCTGTCCACAATGCTGGAAATTTTTTAGGA
>CAZWPW010000110.1:0-6217 GCA_964635525.1 uncultured Bacteroidaceae bacterium | reverse complement strand
CTATAAAGGCACTACGGCGCTAATGGCTGCGGCTGAATACGGGAATCCGAAAGCGATGAAGCTTCTTCTTAAAGCCGGAGCAAATCTTGATATCCAGAGAGAAGATGGTACTACGGCACTGATGCAGGCAGCACAAAAAGGCCACATGGAAGGTGTTAGGCTCCTCCTTGAAGCAGGTGCCAACCCTAACATTCAGGTGCAAGGCCATACGGCTTTGTCTTTCGCTACAGAGCAGGGGCATACGGCTATTGCGGATATGCTTAGGGCAGCTGGAACGAGGTAAGTCAGAACTTAGAACTTTTTGCCATATCAGTGACAATCTCCACAAAGAGAATGCTTATTTATCACTTGATATGTTCACCACGGCAGCTTTTACGTGTCTGCTAATTTGACAAAAAGATATACAACCCAAGGGCGGCTTGGGTTGTATGTTTTTCGCCTTTGGGTTGTATGTTTTCCCTCCTTGGGTTGTATGTTTCCGCAGGTCGAGCGTATTTAACCTTTGTTAGGTTTTCTGTCAAGCGATACTTCGGTTTTGCTTTACAGATTGTTGGATTTGGCTCGATTTACAAATGATTTAGTCATTGGCAAGGAGATGCTAATTGCTGCGTATGCTGACTACCGGAACCGTTTTCCATCCTGAGTTTGAATTATATTTGTACACCCCAATTTGTTTGGCACATTTACCGGGAGGTATTTCAATCACTTGGTCATCATAATACTGCCCTTCTTCACCCAAGAATAAGACTATCAATCCTGTTCGGCTTGAAGATGAATAGTTTTGAGTGATTTGTTTAAGCTCAAATTCCCAAGCCAAAGCATTACCTGAATCCAGGACTTGAAACACCTCGAAGGAATTTCCCTTCATGCATTCTCCTTCTTCTTCAAAGAACGTAATTCCATACGAACTACTGCGGCCAACAAGCATAGCAATTGCTATGATCAATAAAGCTCCGGTAACGATGCCGCCAATAAATATCAATGCCTTCTTCATAAATCTTCTCCTTTTGCCCTGTTGAGTTTATTGTCATAATATATTGCTATATAGTATTTCCCATTAAGCTGTTCAATCGAAAACCATACATCCCTGTCAAACATGCTTCCTTCTCCATTAATTTGGTAGAATGAGGCTATGTATCTTTTATCATGTACAGTCATTTCATAAGATATGTCTTCATCATCAGCTATCCTTTGATCGGAGGACCCGTAATAATTGTCATTATTCTCAAACTGTCGACATAGCTCATTGAATCTTAACTTTATGGCTGTTTCGCCTTGGCCTGTTTTGTCTACCAAACAAATTCGCCACACTTTATTGTTATTCGTATTAACCAATACATATACATTGGTTCCGTTGAATTCGCCCTCCAAATCACCGACTTCAGAGTTTACAAATCCTTTTTCTTTTAGCTTTTGAATCATTTCATGTTTAAAGCCATCCACAGGAATGCCCAGGAACTTGGTTACGTCTTGCTGGCCATACATGAAAGCCGAAGCCATGGACAACACGATAACTGCCAATAGAATCTTCTTCATAATCATTAGATTAAACGCCTCTTATTTTCAACATGTCTCGGAAAGAGTTGCCTCTAACCGCATACAAATATAATGAATGCCTGAGGCAGATGTTTCGTTCGGACAACAATTTCTGGTTTTGCAGAGCATAAATTAAAGACAGAAGTGCCTTTCTTGCGATGCTATTAGAAATAAAAGCGTAATTTTGCGGCTCAACTGACTATGAATCACGGCATGGAACTTGATACGTTGACGGCAATTTCCCCAATCGACGGGAGATACCGGGACAAGGCTGCGCGCCTTGGAGCATATTTTTCGGAGTTCGCCCTTATCCGCAGCAGGGTGAAGGTTGAAATCGAGTATTTCATAGCGCTTTGCGAGATACCCCTCCCGCAGTTGTCATCCTTTGACAAGTCTTTGTTCCCGAAGCTAAGGGACATCTATTTGCAGATGGATGAGGCTGGTGCGCGCCGCGTCAAGGAAATAGAGGGCGTGACGAACCATGATGTCAAGGCAGCTGAATATTTCATCAAGGAGTGTTTCGACAGCATCGGAGGGCTGGACGCATACAAGGAGTTCGTGCATTTCGGTCTTACCTCGCAGGACATAAACAACACATCTGTGCCCATGCTGGTCAAGGAAGCCTTGCGCGAGGCCTACTTCCCGTTGCTTGAGCAGTTGCTCGGCATCCTCGAGAGCCGTGCCAGCGACTGGGATGACGTGCCTATGCTTGCGCGCACCCACGGGCAGCCCGCCTCACCCACGCGCCTCGGCAAGGAGCTAATGGTGTTTGCCTATCGCATCAGGCGGCAGCTCGACATGCTCAAGGCTATCCCTATGACGGCCAAGTTCGGCGGCGCTACCGGCAACTTCAACGCCCACCATGTTGCCTATCCGGGCATCGACTGGAAAGCGTTTGCCGACACGTTTGTTTCCGGCAGTCTTGGCCTTGAACGTGAACAGTACACCACGCAAATATCCAATTACGACAATCTTGCGGCCGTATTCGATGCCCTGAAGCGCATCAACACCATAATAATCGACATGAACCGCGACCTGTGGCAATATGTGTCGATGGACTATTTCAAGCAGCAGATCAAGGCGGGAGAGGTAGGGTCAAGTGCCATGCCGCACAAGGTCAACCCCATCGACTTCGAGAACTCCGAGGGCAACCTTGGCGTGGCCAACGCCCTGTTCGGCCATCTCTCGGGCAAGCTGCCCATTTCGAGGCTGCAACGCGACTTGACTGACTCGACAGTCCTCCGCAACGCCGGGGTGCCTTTCGCGCACACTGTTATAGCCCTGCAAAGCACGATCAAGGGTTTGGGCAAGCTCGTCATCAATCGCGTGGCCATAGACAGGGACATTGACGGTTGCTGGAGCGTGGTGGCCGAGGCTATCCAAACCATTTTGCGCCGTGAGGGTTATCCCAATCCATACGAGGCACTTAAGGCTTTGACAAGGACGAACGAGGCCGTCACCAGCGAGTCGATAGCGCATTTCATCGACGGGCTTGACATAGACGAGGCGGTAAAACAGGAACTGCGCGCCATCACGCCACGCAACTACACAGGCATTTGAATGAAAACAATCGGGTCGTGAGACCCTCTGAACAACCACCAATCACACACAAAAGAAATGGACGAAAGACAGAAGGACGGGAACACCCCTTGGGGAAGGCTCAACGCCGGCAAGAGGGAAAAGAGGCCGCGCATTGAGCGCAGAAGCGAGAGCGGCGGGGAATGGAACCGCGACACGCTTGACACCAGGCGCAGGCCGTCGGGAGACAGGTTTGGCAGAACGTTCGATAGCAAAGCAGGCGATGGCAGGTACCGCCGCCCGAGCAGGAATGACTGGGAGGCGCGCGGAGAGCGCGGCTATGGCAGGAAACCCTCGCCATCTGGCCTTGACGATGAAGAAAGGCCTTTCAGCTACAGGAGAACTTACCAGCGCGATGCTAATCAAAGGGGAGGCTTCCAAGCAAGGAGAGGCGGTACGGGGTACAGGAGCAATCACTCCCAGCCTCCAAGGCAGCGGACGGGCGACTATGACCCGAATGCTAAATACAGCAAGAAGAAACAACTCATCTACAAACGATTTAACTTCGACCCTGATGCACCGGTGAGGCTAAACAAGTTCATTGCCAACTCGGGCATCTGTTCAAGGCGCGAGGCCGATAACTACATAGTTGAAGGGTTAGTGACAGTCAACGGCAACGTTGTCACCGAACTCGGGACAAAAGTCAACAGAAACGACACGGTCATGTTGCGGGACAAGCAAGTCAAGATGGAAAACAAAGTCTACATCCTCCTCAACAAACCCAAGGATTGCGTGACGACAACCGATGATCCAAACGAGCGCAGGACAGTGCTTGACTGCATCGAAGGAGCATGCAGCGAGAGGGTATATCCCGTAGGGAGGCTCGACCGCAACACTACGGGTGTCTTGCTGCTGACAAACGACGGCGAGCTGGCCTCGAAGCTGATGCATCCCAAATACATGAAAAAGAAAGTTTACGCCGTCACGCTCGACAAAAAACTCACCAAGGACGACATGTTAAAGATAAGCGAAGGCGTGACGCTTGACAATGAAGATGTGGTAAAAGCCGATGAGATAGCATACATCGACGACAGCGACAAGTCGAAGATTGGCATAGTCATCCACTCCGGGCAGAACCGGGTCATAAGGCGGATATTCGAATCGCTCGGCTACAGGGTTCGCAACCTTGACAGGACTATGTTCGCAGGGCTGACAAAGAAAGGTGCAAAAAGAGGTGAATGGAGGTATCTCACCCAGCAGGAAGTAAACATGCTTTACATGGGAGCATTCTAAGCTGCAAGCCGCCATCATGAACGATAACTAAAAGAAGCTGAATTATGGAAAGAATTGCTAGGACAAAAATAGCCGACATCCTCAAGCGCGAAGACTATGGTGCGCTTGCCAACGTCAAGGGATGGGTCAGGACGAAGCGCGGCAGCAAGCAAGTCGCGTTCATTGCACTCAACGACGGTTCGACAATACATAACGTCCAAATCGTCGTCGACGTGGCCAATTTCGACGAAGCCTTGTTGAAGCAGATAACTACAGGAGCATGCCTTGGCGTCAACGGACTGCTGGCCGAATCGGTGGGCAGCGGGCAGAAAGTAGAGCTGCAAGCCAAGGAGATAGAGCTTCTCGGAGCGTGCGGCAGCGATTATCCCCTGCAAAAGAAAGGGCATTCGCTCGAGTTCCTCCGTGAGATAGCCCACCTGCGCCCGAGGACGAACACCTTCGGAGCGGTATTCAGGATAAGGCACAACATGGCCATAGCAATCCACAAGTTCTTCCATGACCGCGGATTTTACTACTTCCATACGCCGATAATCACGGCATCTGACTGCGAGGGGGCAGGGCAGATGTTCCAAGTAACCACGATGGACCTTGCGGGCATCAAGAAAACCGAAAACGGGGAGGTTGACTTCAGCTCCGACTTCTTTGGCAAGCCGGCAAGCCTGACCGTCTCCGGACAGCTTGAAGGTGAGCTTGCGGCAACAGCATTGGGAGCTATCTACACTTTTGGCCCCACATTCAGGGCGGAGAACTCAAACACCCCGCGCCACCTTGCCGAGTTCTGGATGATTGAGCCTGAGGTAGCCTTCAATGACATCGTTGACAACATGGACCTCGCCGAAGAGTTCATCAAATATTGCGTTGAATGGGCGTTGCAACGTTGCGGCGATGATGTGCAGTTCCTCAATGACATGTTTGACAAGGAACTTATCCAGCGCCTCGAAAGCGTACTGAAAGGCGAGTTTGCGAGGGTAGTCTACACCGAGGCTGTCGAGATACTGCAAAAGGCTGCAAGCCAAGGCCGCAAGTTCGAGTTCCCTGTCTTCTGGGGTATGGACTTGGCAGCCGAGCATGAGCGTTTCCTTGTCGAGGAGCATTTCAAGCGTCCGGTGACACTGACCGATTATCCTAAAGAGATCAAGGCGTTCTACATGAAGCAGAACGACGACGGCAAGACAGTCCGTGCAATGGACGTGCTATTCCCCAAGATTGGCGAGATAATCGGCGGTTCCGAGCGTGAAGCCGACCACTCCAAACTGCTTGCCCGCATATCAGAGTTGGGTATCCCAATGAAAGACATGTGGTGGTATCTTGACACGCGCCGCTTCGGCACCTGCCCGCATTCTGGCTTCGGGCTGGGCTTCGAGAGGCTTCTGCTCTTCGTCACGGGCATGGCAAACATCCGCGATGTCATACCGTTCCCGCGCACGCCTGGCAATGCAGAGTTTTAATCATAGAGGGGTGAGGCGGAGAGTTACTCCGCCCACCACATTTTGAGGAAATAGAATAGGGTAAAGAAAGAACAGAATATCAGTGAAGTTATACATCTTGCCACCCTGTTCTTCTCATGGGTGTCTCTCATTCGGCGTGCCCCGATTAACATCCAAAGGCTGAAGAATAAAGAGATTGCTACGCCTACAGCGCTTATGTGCATCAGAGTAGGCTTGTCAAACATGTCGCCTGACATGAATATAACAAAACAGGCAATGTTGATCAAGCTTATGTCTATCATTTTCTCGTCCATGCTACTGTGATTTTTAATAAAAAGATTAATTTTCCAGTATTCAATAAATGTGGGTTATATGATATGCTTATCGATAAGGCGGGTTAACCCGTTTCGCCTGTCCAATACGTATTTATGAATCCACACTTG
>CAZWPW010000109.1:0-6228 GCA_964635525.1 uncultured Bacteroidaceae bacterium | reverse complement strand
GCACGCATGCAAGCAAACCGAGAGCTGGCTGTTGCCCCTTAATCTTAGCGCATATTGGGGTTGCCAATGGCAAAAAGAGGCTGCATGTTTTTATATATTAGGAATAAATGCCTAAGTTTGCAGCATCTAAGGCGATGCGGCTGTGGCGTAATGGTAGCCGCGCCAGACTTAGGATCTGGTGACGAAAGTCGTGGGGGTTCGAGTCCCTTCAGCCGCACAAGTGTTCCGCCAAGTGCGGAGACAGCAGTTTCGGGTTAACATACTGCCGTTTCCTCAGTTGGCCATTTCAGATAGGAACTTGATTCGCACGAGCCTTATTTCCTCTTCGGTGAAGTCTTCTCCCAATTCTTTTATTGCTTCGTCGACGCTGTCGGTTTCCGATTCCTTGAAGTAATCGTATATGTCCTCGAGATGGTAGTCGTCGATGGCATCCCTGAGATAGTAGTCTATGTTTATTCTTGTGCCTGAGTAGACTATTGATTCGAGCTCATCGATGAGTTCATTGAAGTCCAACCCATTGAATATTGCTATGTCGTTTAGCGACACTTGCCTGTCAATGCTTTTTATTATCGATAGTTTCTTCGATGAGTTTTTGGGCACTGTTTTTGTCCTGAAGTCATCGGGTCTGATTATGTCGTTTTCCTCGCAATGCCTCTTTATCAGATCGCAGAACTCTTGCCCGTATCGTTTCACTTTCCCTGCTCCAACGCCTGGTATGCTTTTTAGTTCTTCGGGCGTTATTGGGTAGGTAGTCGACATCTCTTCGAGCGATGGGTCTTGGAAGACGACGTATGGTGGCAGGTTGAGCGACTTTGCTATTTTCTTGCGCAAGTCTTTGAGCATTGCGAAGAGAACCGGGTCGACAGCGCTTGTCCCTGAATGTTTGTCGGGCGCGCCGTTGGTGTCGTCAAAATCGTTGTCCTCTGTCAGTTTGAACGATTCGGGATTGCTAAGGAACTTCTTACCAGCAGCCGTGAGCTTGAGCACCCCGTAATTTTCTACTTCTTTTTCCATATATCCTGCTATGACTGCCTGCCTGATTACTGCGTTCCATGTTTTTTCATCGTGGTCGGCTCCGCTCCCATATACTTCGAGTTCGTCGTGAAGGTGGTCTTGTATTTCCGAGGAGTCTTTGCCCCGCAGTACTTGTATGACGTATTCCGGCCTGAACTTCTCTTTTACTCCTTTGACTGTTTCAAGCACGAGGCACAACAAGTCTTTTGCTTCGATTTGTTTTTTGGGGTTGGTGCAGTTGTCGCAACTACCGCAATTGTGTTCGTTGTACCCTTCTCCAAAATAGTGAAGCAGCACTTTCCTTCGGCAGAGCGATGTTTCAGCATAGGCTGCTGTTTCGAGGAGGAGTTGTTTGCCTATCTCCTGCTCAGCGAGGGGTTTGCCTTGCATGAACTTTTCGAGTTTCTGCAAGTCCTTGCGTGTGTAGAACGCCACGCAAAGCCCCTCTCCTCCGTCGCGCCCCGCCCGTCCTGTCTCTTGGTAGTATCCTTCGAGGCTCTTGGGTATGTCGTAGTGTATGACATACCTTACGTCGGGCTTGTCGATTCCCATTCCGAAAGCTATTGTCGCGACGATTACATCGGCGCGTTCCATGATGAACGAATCTTGGTTTGCCGACCTTGCCGCCGAATCCATCCCAGCGTGGTATGGCAATGCCTTTATGCCGTTAGCGACGAGTATTTCTGTCAGTTCTTCTACTTTCTTTCGGCTCAGGCAGTATATTATTCCTGATTTCCCTGAATGTTTCTTTATGAATTTTATGATATCCTTATCGACGTTTGCAGTCTTTGCATTTACTTCGTAATAAAGATTCGGGCGGTTGAATGACGATTTGAACACCTGCGCGTTAGTCATCCCAAGGTTTTTCTGTATGTCATGCTGCACTTTTGGCGTTGCCGTTGCAGTCAGTGCTATTAGCGGTGCTGCGCCTATCTGGTTTATTGTTGGGCGTATCCTCCTGTACTCAGGCCTGAAATCGTGCCCCCACTCTGATATGCAATGCGATTCGTCTATGGCGTAGAATGATATTTTTATTGTGCGGAGGAAATCGATGTTGTCTTCCTTGGTCAACGATTCTGGTGCCATGTAGAGCAGTTTGGTCGTGCCGCTTAGTATGTCGGACTTTACTGCTTCGATTGACGATTTCGACAATGATGAATTGATGAAATGCGCTACCCCGTCGTGCTCGCTAAAGTGCCTCATGGCATCGACTTGGTTTTTCATCAATGCTATGAGTGGCGAGATGACTATCGCCGTGCCTTCCATGAGCAATGATGGCAACTGGTAACACAGTGATTTTCCTCCTCCCGTTGGCATGAGCACGAAGGTGTCATTGCCTGCAATCAAGTTCTTGATTATCGCCTCTTGGTTGCCTTTGAACTTGTCGAAGCCGAAATGCTTCTTCAGTTCGCCCGTCAAATCTAAATTACCAGACATGTCGTGTTAATTGTTACGTCCGAAACTGTTTTTCATCTTAACAAAGATATAAACATTTAGGAACAAACAATTATTAAATGCAAAAATAAATGAGCTAAATGCTGTTGGCTAATTTGGCAATGTTAGCTTTTTCGACTTGCCGCTTGGCATAGTCAAGCGACACCCTATACGACGAGATCCTGCGTGAAGGCAGCTCGAACATGGGCTCTACCATTATTGTTTCGATTAGTGACCGCAGTCCACGCGCCCCGAGCTTGTATTCTACGGCTTTTTGCACCACGTAGTCGTACACGTCTTCATCGAATTCAAGTTTTATCCCGTCAAGTGCAAACAGTTTGACATATTGCTTGACAATGGCATTCTTAGGCTCGGTAAGTATGCTTCTCAATGCAGCCAAGCTAAGCGGCTCCAAGTAGGTCAACACGGGCAGGCGGCCGATTATTTCCGGGATTAGCCCGTAGGACTTCAAGTCTTGGTGAGATACATATTGCATGAGGTCACCCCGGTTTATCCTTGCCGTGTTTTCTACTGCCCCGTACCCTACTACATGCGTGTTGAGCCTTTGCGCGATTTTCTTCTCTATTCCGTCGAAAGCACCACCACAGATGAACAGTATGTTCTTGGTGTCGACTTGTATGAAGTGCTGTTCGGGATGCTTGCGCCCCCCTTCGGGCGGAACATTGACCACCGAGCCTTCGAGGAGTTTCAATAGCCCTTGCTGCACTCCCTCCCCGCTCACGTCGCGGGTTATTGACGGGTTGTCGTTTTTGCGTGCTATTTTGTCGATTTCATCGATGAATACTATTCCCCTTTCTGCCAGCTTGACATCATAGTCAGCGACTTGCAGAAGTCTTGTCAAGAGGCTCTCGATGTCTTCACCGACATATCCGGCTTCTGTCAACACTGTTGCGTCGACTATTGTGAAAGGAACTTTTAGCATTCGCGCGATGGTCTTTGCAAGCAAGGTCTTGCCGGTTCCTGTGCTGCCGACCATTATGATGTTTGATTTTTCCACATCCACATCATCATCGCCCGAATCGGCCTGTTGTATGCGCTTGTAGTGATTGTATACGGCTACTGACAGATAGCGTTTCGCATCATCTTGTCCTATTACGTACTGGTCAAGGTAGTCCTTTATCTCCTTGGGCTTGGGAAGGCGGCCGATTTTGAATTTCTCTTGCCTCTCTTCATGGTTCAACACTCCATCTATTACTTCAACGGCACGTATGGCACAGTCGCTGCAGATGAATCCTGTCAAGCCAGAAATCATCATGTCCACTTCTTCATTGGGGCGGCCGCAAAACGAGCATTTGTTATTTTCTTTCCCTTCCAATGCCTTTATTTTTTTCTTGATAGCACTTTGTCAATCATGCCATAGCTTACGGCTTCCTCGGCAGTCATCCAATAGTCGCGGTCAGAATCTTTTTCGACTTTCTTGTAGCTTGTGTGCGAATGTGTGGATATGATTGTATACAGTTCTTTCTTCAATTTCAGTATTTCGCGTGCGCTGATTTCAATGTCAGATGCCTGCCCGTGCGCGTTTCCGAGAGGTTGGTGTATCATTATCCGCGAGTGTTTCAAAGCTGAGCGTTTCCCCTCTTTTCCTGCGACGAGCAACAGAGCTGCCATTGATGCCGCCATGCCCGTGCATATCGTTGCCACATCGCTCGTTATGAATTGCATGGTGTCATATATGCCAAGCCCGGCATATACCGAGCCACCCGGGGAGTTGATGTAAACAGATATGTCTTTGCCCGGGTCTGTTGAATCGAGGTAGAGCAATTGCGCTTGGAGTGTGTTTGCCGTGTAATCGTCGATTTGTGTCCCGAGAAAGATTATCCTGTCCATCATCAGGCGCGAGAAAACATCGAGCTGCGTAACATTGAGCTGCCTCTCCTCTAATATATAAGGATTCAAGTAGCTTGCCTGCGCGTTGAGAACGTCATCAAGTGCAAGACCGTTGATTCCCAAATGCTTTACTGCGAATTTCCTAAAGTCTTTCATGCGATTTCATGTTTGTTTTGCATCGAACAAAAGAGGCCTTTAACCTGTTTGTGCCCGAAGAACGGTACGCATCGTTTGGTTATTTGCCGGCGAAGGGTTCAGTCAAACATCTTGGTGAACTCTTCCATCGCTATGCTCTTGTGCTCCAAAGTCACTTTTTCCTTCAGAACGTCCGACAGTTTGGCCTCAATGCTCCTGTCGACCATTGCTTTGGCTGTTTCCTGCTTCTTGAGCATTTCATTGGCATAGTTTGTGAGCATATCTTCGGGGACGTTGACCATGCCGAACTGCGCGAATTGAGCCACCGCCGCTTTCTTTGCTTGCTCGAGGATGTCGCTTTGCTCGATTTTGACCCCGTACTCCTTGACGAGCTGCTCCTTTATCAATTGCCACGTCAGTTCCTGTTTGCTGCGGTCATAGTTTTCGGCAACGAAGTCTTCGCCTTTGTCGCTGTTGTTGAGCAGCATGTTCTTCTTCAAAAGCTCGTCGTTGAACTCCAGATTGCCTATCTTTTCAAACAACAGTTTCCTGGCATCGAGCAAGAATTTGTAATCGCTGTCGTTGGCGAGCCGTTGCTTTATTGTTTCACGTATCCTTTCCCTGAACTTGTCCTCTGAATCTACTGCGCCTTTGCCCAGCACTTCGTCAAAGAACTCCTGGGTCAATTCCGCCTCGACGAAACGGGTTATTTCATTTATTTGGAAGGAGAAGTCGCCGCTATGAGCCTCAACGTCGCTTTTGTTTATTTTCAACAGAGCCGACAGCTCCACGTCTGAGCCACCATGGGCTTTGTATGGGTTAAAGACCACTGTGCTGTTGACTTTCGCCGAGGAAAATATTTGCTTCTGCTCCTCATCCTTGAAGTATGACGGCATGACAACAACATCTTCTACTTTAAGACCGCCTTCCTTGACGTTGCCTTCGCCGTCAAGTTCTGACAGATGCCCTTTTACCATGTCCCTGTCCTTGTATTCGTCGGCCTTTTCATATTTGCCCCCGCGCTGCCTGTATGATGACACTTGGCGGTCAACCATCTCTTCAGAGATTTCGATGTCATAGTAAGTGATTACATCGTCCTTTGAGAGGCTTGCCTTGAACTCGGGAGTAAGAGCCATGTCGAAGACGAATTCAAACTCTTCTTGCGCGTCGAAGTCGAGGAACTTCTGCTTCTCTTCGTTTGGCAGTGGTTCCCCGAGGATGTTTATATTGTTTTCGCGGACATATTCATATACCTTTTCTTGCAGCAGCTTGTTTATCTCTTCTGCCAGCACGCTTTTGCCGAACTGCTTTTGCACCAACGAAAGTGGCACCATTCCCTTGCGGAAGCCTGGCATGTTCAAGTTCTGGCGCAGTTTCTTCAATGCCTTGCCGACCCTTTCCTGGTAATCCGGCTTGGTTATCTTGACGGTTAGCGATGCCGTCGCCTTGTCTGTGTTTTGCAACGAAATATCCATTCCTGAAGCTATGTTTGTTGTTATTTTGTTGTTTGTCCTTTGATTTGAAGTGCAAAAATATATCTATATCCGTTACCAATCAAACTTTGCACTGACAAATTGCTGCCCGCGAAAAAGCGGATTCGGAATGACAGAAAAACACCTCTAAAACCATCAAAATGTAAAGCAAAACCAAAGAATCGCTTGACAGAAAAACTTAACAAAAGTTAAATATACCCGACCTGCGGAAACATACAACCCAAAGGCGGAAAACATACAACCCAGGAGCCAAAAACATACAACCCAAGCCGCCCTTGGGTTGTATATCTTTTTGTCAACT
>CAZWPW010000108.1:0-6254 GCA_964635525.1 uncultured Bacteroidaceae bacterium | reverse complement strand
ATATGTCCTTGCTGTATGAGCATTACGTCTATGGATTGCTGCATGAGGCATATCAGGACAAAATCGCGTATCAATACAAAGGGGAAACGGGCTATCCTGACTTCCTATACAACTCGGAAGACTTCAAAGCAATTTTGGACACCAAATATATCCCGAAGTACGAGGAAAACACCCTTGAAACCTACGTAATTCGACAATTGAGCGGATATAGCAGAGATCTGCGAATACTGAGACGCTTAGGATATGACGGTATCCATGAGAAAAGCGACCCTGCTCCCACGGTTCCATGCATAATCATATATCCCAAAGAAGGTGACAAGGATAACCCATTTAAGGATAAAACTTTGAAGGAACTATGTGAAGATTCCCGATTAGAAAAGGGCTTATTATGCTTTTACAAACTTAGCGTACCTGTGCCTATTTTAAATCAAAAATAAGCCATTTCTTGCCGATATCGGCAAGAAAATTTATATTTGCCTTTGCTATAAGAAAATTTCCGCATTTGATATGGTTTATGTCTCTGTAAAAGAATATGCTGAGAATCATGGGCTTGCAGAAAGAACTGTCCGTGATTATTGCGCTCAAGGCAAGATAAAAGGGGCTCTAATAGTTGGCAAGACCTGGACTATTCCTGCAGATGCGGCTTTGCCTGATAGAAAGAATGCAAAAAAGATAGTTAGCCAGCTACTGAAAATTCTGAGGGAAGAAAAGGAAAACAAAATCAAAGGAGGCATCTACCATAGAACACAGATAGAACTGACCTACAATTCCAATCAGATCGAAGGCAGCAGGCTAAGCAAAGAGCAGACCCGCCACATATTCGAAACCAAGACTATAGGGTTCACAGACGAGGCAATAAGAGTCGATGATATAGTTGAGACCGTCAACCACTTTCGCTGCGTAGACTATATCATTGATAACGCTGAAGATACGCTTTCAGAAAGCATGATTAGAGAATTGCACAAGCTGCTTAAATCCGGAACTTCCAATGAATCAATCAAATGGTTTGCTGTGGGAGAATATAAGCGTTTACCCAATGAAGTAGGTGGCATGGAGACTGTTGCACCTGAAAAAGTCGGAAGTGAAATACATAAACTATTGCAAAATTACATCAATAAAAAACAGATAAAGCTCGAAGATATTCTGGATTTTCATCACTACTTTGAAATGATTCACCCCTTTCAAGACGGAAACGGACGGGTCGGACGGCTTATAATGTTCAAAGAATGCCTAAAGAATGGCATAGTTCCATTTATAATAACGGATGAGATGAAGCTATTCTACTATCGTGGCCTGCGCGAATGGCCGCATGTTCCCGGTTATTTGACTGACACTTGCCTTACGGCTCAGGACAATTATAAATTGGCGCTCGACTATTTTAGAATCAAGTATTGAGGCCTTTCATTCTCCATGGCTTTATGAATGCCAAGTTCATTAGGTTTTGCAAAGGCCTCAGATAGCAATCTTTACATCGCCACTTTTGAATTTAGTTATCTGGCGTCTGAGCATGATGAAGGCCAGGATGCTTGCAATAGCGTCGCTGATAGGCATGCTGAACCACACGCCGTCCTGCCCCCAGAACCTTGGGAGGATGACCAGGCACGGAATCAAGAAAACGCACTGCCTCGTTACCGAAAGGAATATCGCCTTTTTCGCCATGCCGATGCACTGGAAGAAGTTTGCCGTGACCATCTGGAAACCGATGATGGGGTAGAACATCAACACTATGCGCAAGCCACGTTCGGCGATGGCGGTCAGCTCGTGGTCGGTAGTGAAGATGTTGGCGATAAGTCCAGGGGCGAGTTCGCAGATGGCAAAGCCAGCGACCGTTGTGCATGTTGCAAGGAATATCGTTTTCTTCAGCACCTCCAGAACCCTGTCGTACTGCCGCGCCCCGTAGTTGTATCCCGCTATGGGCTGCATTGCTTGGTTGAAGCCAAGCACAATCATCACAAACATGAACGCCACGCGGTTGACAATCCCGTATGCCCCGATTGCCAGGTCGCCGCCATGTTCTTTAAGCCCCAGGTTTATCAGTATCACGATGAAGCACGAGGCAAGGTTCATCAAAAACGGTGCCATGCCGATGGAGATTGAATTGGTTACGATTTGTCTCCTGAGCTTGAAGATGCCCTTCTCTATTCGCACTATCTCCTTTTTGTCCATGAAGATGCGCGATTGCCATACCAGAGCGATAACCTGTGCCAAGATGGTCGCTGTCGCAGCACCGCGCACATCCCACTTGAAGACGAAGATGAACAACGGGGCGAGGACGGCATTTATGATGACGGTAAGTACCGTTGCCGACATTGCCTCCCTGGGATGCCCGCTTGAACGCAGCACCGCGTTAAGGCCAAGATAGAGATGCGTCACCACGTTGCCCCCGAGGATGATTTGCATGAAATCCTTGGCATAGCCGTGCGTTTCTTGGCTTGAGCCGAAGAAGTACAATACCTCGTCGAGGAACACGAACATCACCACCGTATAGGCCAGCCCGATGATGATGTTGAGCATTATCACGTTGCCGAGCACTTTGCGCGCCGTGTCATAGTCTTTCTGCCCGAGCTTTACCGAAATCAAAGTGGAGGCTCCCACGCCTACCAACGTGCCGAAAGCTGCCGATAGGTTCATGAGCGGGAATGTCAAAGCCAAAGCCGAAATAGCCATAGCGCCCACTCCATGTCCGATGAAGATGCTGTCAATCATGTTGTAGAGCGACATGGCAGTCATCGCAATGATTGCAGGTATTGAATACTGTACCAAAAGTTTGCTTATAGGTTCCTTACCAAGGACCGTAGGATTGCTTTGTTCCATAATAGTTTGTGTTAGTGCGCCTGTGAGCCAAGCGCTTTGCGAAAGTGGCTGCGAAGTTACTAAAAAAACTGCCAATACGGTCAAGCCTTGTTAATGCCATAATAAAAAATATTGCTTTAACCTTCTGTAATGAAAAACAAATCTTCAACTTTATTTCGGGTGAACATGGGCGATTTTTGACACCTTAAGACTTTGCAGAATATAAATAGATAAGGTATATTTGCTCAATAACGATTTTTCGCGCATCTTTGATTTCTCAACCCTACGTTTTTATAAACTAAAACTTATTTTTATGAACAAAACGTTACTCTCTGCCCTCGCGTTGGCACCTGCCTGTGTACAGGCTATTGCCCAAACGGGCGACGCGCCTCCCCACATCGTTCTCATCTTGGTTGACGATATGGGTTACTCTGATCTCAACTGCTACGGAGGTGAGATAAACACGCCTTTCATCGACTCGCTGGCCTACAACGGCTGCCGCTTCACCAACTTCACTGTGGCCGGGCGCAGCTGTCCGAGCCGTGCCTCGCTCATGACGGGATACTACCCCCACGAGGCTGGCATGGGCTGGATGGCCAATGTCGACCAAGGTCCCGACTATCCCGGATACCGCGGCCAGATATCCAGTGCAATACCGACGCTAGCCGAAGTGATGAAAGAGAACGGCTATTCGGCCTACATGTCCGGCAAATGGCACCTGACGCTCACCGGCTCATACGACAACGGCCCCAACGGCAGCCACCCGCGCCAGAGGGGATTCGACCGTTATTACGGCTCGCTGGCCGGCAACGCGGGATACTCGTCGCCAACCTACATGTATGACGACCTCACCCGCGTGACAAGCTTCCCGAGCGATTACTATTACACGACGGCAATCACCGACTCTGCCGTGAGCTTCATCAACCAACACCCAGCCGAAACACCCATGTTCCTTTTCGTGGCACACCAAGCCCCGCACCTCGAGGCCTCTGCACCCACCGACCGCACAAATGCGTGCAAGGAATATTACTCGAATGGCTTTGACCAAGTCAGGCAAGCGCGCTTTACCAAAATGCAAAACTTAGGCATTGTCGAGCAAGGGCTAACACTCCCCACGTTCTCCGGCGATTACAGCGGCTCGTACCCGACATGGAGCAGCATGAGCACTTCGAATCAGAACAGTTGGATTAACTATATGGCTGCGTATGCTGCCATGCTCGAGATTGTTGACGACGGCGTGGGAGAAATCATGCGGAAGCTCCGCGAGAAGGGCATGATAGATAATACTGTATTCTTGTTCCTAAGCGACAACGGGGCATCTGACGAGTACTACGACTACGTGGGCGACGTCATGGCAAGCCTTAGCAACACGCCATTCCGCAACTTCAAGTCGAAGAGCTACAACGGCGGCACCGCCTCACCTCTCATCATCTGCTACGGCGACCCGGCAAGCAAAAGCAACTCAGCTTGGACAACCATGGACGGACAAATCACCGACCAGCGGGCGCACCTCATCGACATTATGCCAACCCTTGTGGAGTTCTCGGGCGGCACTTACCCAACGACTTACAAGGATGGCACAGCCCTGCCTGGCATGAGCCTCGTGGGTACCATTAAGGGAGACGAGACGCAAAGCCGCACCCTCTACTTCGAACACGAAACATCTTGCGCCATCATAGAAGGCGACTGGAAGCTGGTGAGCAACTCGGGTGACACGACATGGGAACTGATAGACCTTTCCACTGACCCGTTCGAGACGACAGACGTGCAGAGTAGCAACTCGGCAGTGAAAACTGAACTTGAAGCAAAGTGGAAGCAATGGGCCGAAGAAACCAACGTATACCCATTGGAATACCGGGGCTGGACAGAGCGCATCAATTACTATACCGCCTTATACCCCAACCAGACCGGCATTGACGATGTGGATGAGGAAGAAGATGCCCTCACGCAAGTCATCGACAGCATCGGCAGCAGGGTGGAGGACCACGAATTTATAGACGGCGGGTTGTACGCCATAAAGAATGTCGGCGTGCCGGGCAGCGACGTGACCAACACGAGCTACCAAGGATGGCTATACATCGACACCAATAACTACATGCGCATCTACGGGGATGGCGACACCGACCCCATCGGCCTATCAGAGCGGCACGCTTTCACCATAGAGGTAGTCGATGCTACTGCTGGCACATACCGCTTCAAGGCGGCCAACGACCGATACATTAGCGCAAGCGGCTCGGAGCAATCCCCCGTCTCATCCACCACGGAGCCTGCAAGTGCCGTGTATACGCTGACAAAGAACACACGCACTGAGGTTGCCGCACTCGATGCATGGTATTTCGACACTGGAAGCCTGCGCATCAAGCCCAACAACAGCAGCACTTCATACACTTCTGACTACGTAATCTTTGACTCGGGACAACCACAACTCGACTCTTGGTACATCTATCCCGTAACCTTGAAAGAAGGTGATGGAGAAGGTGATGATGACGGAGGGGACGAAAACGAAACCGTGCAACTCCCTGACGGAGAGTATGCCATTACTGGATGGAAGCAAGACGGTTCAATTACGCCAGGCCTCATACATTACGACCCTACCTACAGTATATCAGACATGGCGCGTTACTACCGCATCAACACCAGTGTGCAATACACCGAGGGGGTAACACCCGACGACAACTACATCTGGATATTGGTCAACGACGAGTCGACGAACACCTTCACGCTGCAAAACAAGTCGTATAGCGTCTATATCCCGGCCAACTCGGGTGATCAGCAGAACTTCACAGACGGCGAAACGGCTAACCTCCAGCTCATAGACAGCGAGAAGCAGGGCAGCGACGGCTCGGCGGCCTATTACGTTACCATGACCAACTACACGAGAAGCGGCACGACGCCATATTGGTACCTCAATCAACTTGGTGGTGAATATCCTAACCTGAACTGGTACTACTCGGCGAATGTCGCCAACGGAAACTCCGCTTGCTTAGTCACTTTCCATGCCATCGAGGAAGACAGCGGCGAAGGTGGCGAAGGCGGTGATGACGGTGAAGACCCCGGCCTTGGAATAGAAAACATCATGCAAAGCGATGGCGACAAACAGTTCTACGACCTGCTTGGCCGCCCGGTAATCAAGCCCACGAGAGGCATATACATCGTCAAGACAGGAACAAAGGCCTACAAAGTCTACATCAACGACTAACGCATAGGATTACACCGCACTATCAGCACGGCCTCCAGCAGCGGCAACGCACGGTAGGAGGCCGTGCGTGCTGTGCAGCCGGCAGCTGCTCGAACGCCACACCGTCAGAATCGCCCTAACAACCAAGGGGCATATCGGTTTATTGCCCAACTCACGGGAAGGCAGCACAGCATCCCGGCAAGCCCGAACAATAACGCAGGCAGGCATGAATTAGGAAGTATGCCGATATCAATGCCTAAGATGTAAACCATGATGCCCTTGA
>CAZWPW010000107.1:0-6385 GCA_964635525.1 uncultured Bacteroidaceae bacterium | reverse complement strand
ATACACTTCGCTCAAGCAGAAGGCTGCCAAGGTGTATGACGACGGCTTGAAGGGGCTCAATGGCATCATCGTACCAGAGAGGACGGCGCATTCGACCCACGTGTTCCACCAATACACGCTGAAGGTCACGGGCGGCCGCCGCGACGCTCTGAGGGATTTCCTAGCCTCTAACGGCATCCAGACTATGGTTTACTACCCTCTTGCGCTGCACGAGCAGCGGGCATTTTCGGGCATTTCGCGCTCGTCGGGCAGCCTCGAGGTATCCAAGCAACTGTGCAATGAGGTTCTTTCCATTCCCATCCACACCGAACTTACCGAGGATGAGCAATCGTACGTTATTGACAAGATAAAAGAATATGCAGCCAACGAATTCTGACCCCTTTATCCACCCCACGGCGGCAGTTGACGAGGGCTGCTCCATTGGCCGGGGAACGAGAGTCTGGCACTTCTCCCACATAATGGAGGGCGCAGTTGTTGGCGAGGATTGCAACATAGGGCAAAACGTCGTCATAGCACCCGGCGCGGTTGTGGGCGACAGGGTCAAGATACAGAACAACGTGTCGGTTTACAGCGGAGTAACGGTAGGCGACGATGCTTTCCTTGGCCCGTCATGCGTCTTCACTAATGTTTTGGTGCCGCGCAGCTTCATCTCCCGCAAGCACGAGTTCGTCCCCACTAAAGTAGGGAAAGGTGCGAGCATAGGTGCCAATGCCACCATCGTTTGCGGGCATTCCATTGGCGATTATGCCATGGTGGGGGCAGGGGCGGTAGTCACGAAGGATGTACCTCCCTACTCTCTCTGGACCGGAAACCCCGCCAGGCAAACCGGCTGGGTTAGCAAGGCGGGCTTCAAACTGACCTTCGAGGGCGACCTTGCCGTTTGCCCTGTTAGCAATGAGTGCTATGTTTTGAAGGACGGCCAGGTGCATGAGGTCATGCCGGGCGGCGAGGGCGGCGGTTAGAGGCTATGCGGATGCTTTGCACCAGCACTATCGTTCCGGGTGCTTGGCTTGGAAGATGCCATTCGTTGATGCTGCTTAAAAAGTCATAATTAAACACTAAAACTTTCACGGGGGTTGGATTGATTTCTATTTTTGTAAGGCCTCAACGATTGATGACACACCTATGAACGACTTATATCTAATCACCTTCGCCTCCGCCAAGCACAATGATGGCATAACTGAACGCCATAAGGAGCTGCTGGACTTGTTGCAGTCGCGATATTCCGTTAACCTTGTCAACATCCGCAACATAGAGCATATCCCTTCCGACGGTTTCAAGTTGGTTTTCATGACAAGCCCCTACGTTGAACAGCAGGTTGCTATGCATTACGAGATGCTGCCTCATCCGCTTTTGCTTTTGGCAGATGGGGCTAACAACTCCCTGCCTGCCGCCATGCAGGTCAAGGCTTGGGCCAACAGCCAATCGGTCAAGGCAAGGATATTGTACGGTGGAGATACTGCTGTCCTCGATGAAATAGATGTCCTGCAGCGCGCCCACGCGGCGTTGCACCGCCTCCAAGGGCAAAAGATCGGTGTCATAGGGTCACCATGCAACTGGCAGATTTCGAGCAGCGTCAACTACTTGCTAGCAAAACGGCGCTGGGGAGTGGAATATTCCGACATATCGTTGGATGAACTGGCCGAGGCCTTCAACGCTACGAGCATTGACGATGTTGGCGAGATTTCCGCCGAGCTTGCGGGCAACGCCAAGGCATGCATTGAGGCCACTCCCGAAGATTTATTGAAAGACATGCGTTTGTTCATGGCTCTGAAACGCATTGTGCAAAGCCGCAGGTTATCGGCCTTAGCGATAAACAACAACAAGATTTTCGATGAGTTAGGCACGTCAACGTGCGTGGCCTTGTCGATGCTCAACGACGAGGGCATCCCCTCGTGCGGCGGGACGGACTTGCAAAGCTCTTTTACGGCTCTTGTGCTTAAGGAACTTACTGGCGAGGTGGCATTTACTGGCAATGTGTCTGCTATTGACTTCCGTAACAACTCCGTTACACTTTCGTGCTGCGCTGTTGGAACGAAGTTCGTTGGCGGCGACTACAGCTTACGCAGCCACTACGAGAGAGGCAAGAGCATTGCCATTCAGGGCAATATGCCTTCGGGCAAGAAAGTGACCATTGCCAAGTGCGGTGGCGAGAGCCTGGACATTTTCTTCGCCGCTCCTGGCACTACTGCCGGAAATGATTTCAAGGAGGGCTGTTGCCGCACACAGGTCAAGGTTGCGCTTGGTACTCCAGTGTCTTATTTCATTAACAACCCCATCGGCAACCACCACCTGCTTATCAGGGGCAGCCATGAAAGGTTGATAGCCGGATTTTTCGAGAACTCAAGCACGAGGATGCTTAACATGCGTTCGCAAGATATTAATCCCTGACACCTGTGGCAAGAAAGAGGGCAAAGAGGCGCAAGAAGCACAAGAGGCATACAGCCATATTTATTGCGGCAGTGTTAATTCTCGCCGCTCTGTTGTTCGAGTATTCTTATAACACCGGGCAACCAAGCATCAACAACCGGACTGAAAGCTACAGTGGACAAACTTCCCGGGCAGGCAGCATATCGCAAGGTACGGCAAAACCATCTGCTGAAGGCAAGCAGCAAGCGACGGCATACACAACGAGGGTAGAGGGTTTGGAATATGCCGTTCTGCCAGACGAAACACACAGCGAGATTGTCAAGCACTCGGGTTACGTCGTGTCGCACAACTCGAAATGGAAGTTGCCTAATTGGGTCGGCTATGAACTGACAGCAACGAAGGCAAAGGGAACGTTTCCACGCAGCGGCAATTTCAAGCCCGACCCGCATGTGAAAGGCGACAAGGCCCGGGTTGACGACTACAAAGGCTCCGGATATGACCGAGGTCACATGGCTCCCGCCGCCGACATGAAATGGAGCAAGGAAGCCATGCGAGAATCATTTTACTTGAGCAATATCTGCCCCCAGTCCCCGTCGTTGAACCGTGGCGACTGGAACGAATTGGAAAATAAAGTGCGGCAGTGGGCTCTGCGCGACAGTGCCATCGTCGTTGTTTGCGGCCCTGTGGTACCGCAAAGCCCAGCAACGATAGGAGGAAGCAAGGTTGCCGTGCCGGAAGCCTTCTTCAAGGTTGTCCTATCGCCTTACTCCGAAACACCGTCGGCCATTGGCTTCGTCATGCCTAACTCCAAAACCAACAACCCGTTGCACAGCTATGCAATGACCGTTGACGAGGTGGAAGTCCTCACGTCGTTTGATTTCTTTGCAGCCCTGCCCGACAGCATTGAGGATACGGTTGAGGCAGAATACAACTTAAGTTATTGGGAATTACTATGATTCACGTTTCACGAAGACAGGTTACCGCTATTGCCGCCTTGCTCATGTTAGCGGCGGGGATGCTTGTGCTTGCTTGGCGCATGTTCTACTCTCCGGCCATTAATGACGGTGGTGGGTTAAATATATATGTTGACAAGGATGACACCCATGATTCATTGTTTGCAAGCATAGTACCCCGCATGAAGCCTCTGCCTAAAGCCGGGTTCAAGGTTCTGCACTCCCTGTTTTCCCCGCCCTTGCGCACGGGTCATTATGCCGTTGGTAAAGATGAGACGGCCATGTCACTGTTCGTGAAATTCAAGAACGGGCTGCAAAGTCCCGTCCGCCTCGTTGTCCCGTCGGTGCGTACTTCCGGGCAATTATCCGAACGCCTGTCGCGTCAATTGATGTTGGATTCTGCATCTATTGCTTCCGCTTTGAATGATTCGGTTGTTTGCGCAAGCCATGGTTTCACCGTGGAGACGGCTCTTGCGATGTTCATTCCCGACACTTACGAAGTGTATTGGGACATGGGGATAGAGAACTTCATAAGGCGCATGAAGAGGGAGCATGATTCCTTCTGGGACGGTAAGCGCCGCAAACGCGCCGCTGAGCTCGGCATGACAGAGCTGGAGGTGTCAGTCTTGGCATCTATTGTCGATGAGGAAACGACCATTGATGACGAAAAGCCCGCCATTGCCGGCCTGTACATCAACCGCCTGCGGCGCAGAATGCCTTTGCAGGCCGACCCGACAGTGAAATACGCAGTCGGCGACTTCGCCTTGAAGCGTGTCTTGAACAAACATTTGTCGGTTGACTCGCCTTACAACACCTACATTCATCGTGGCTTGCCGCCCGGTCCTATCCGTGTCCCGTCGAAAAAGGGCATTGACGCAGTCCTTTGGCACGACGACAACAACTACTTGTTCATGTGTGCTAAGGAAGATTTTTCGGGCAGGCACAACTTCGCCTCCACCTTGCAGGAGCATAATGCCAATGCTGCACGTTACCGCCGCGCACTTGACAAGCTCGGCATCCGTTAATCCGAGTGGTTTGCAGCTGGCGTTCCAGCGTCAGAAGAAGCCTTTCTTTCGTTTTTTGCTGTTGCTTTCGCTTTGCTCCTTGGCCGAGTTGAGTTCAGGGTAGCTTATCCGGGTGTGGTACATCGTTCTTAGCTTTTCTTTGAATACCGCCTTTACCGTCTTTATTTCGATGAAAGTGATTTGGCATTCAGCAAAAAAGCCTTCCTTCAATTGCGCGTCGACAATCTTGTCGACGAGGTTGCTTATGCTTTGCTCGGTGAACTCTGCAAGGCTCCGTGATGCCGCCTCGACCGCATCAGCCATCATCAGCACCGCTTCCTCGTTGGTTGCCGGATTGGGGCCGGGGTAGGTGAATGCCTCTTCGTTGACGGGTTTGTCGGGATGCTCGTTTTTGTATGATATGTAGAAGTATTTCGTCTTTCCTCTCCCGTGGTGGGTTGATATGAACCTCTTGATCACTTCCGGCAAGTTATGCTTGTCTGCTAACTTGAGGCCGTCGTACACATGGTTGATGACTATTTGCGCGCTCTGCTCGTACGGCAGCTGCAGATGCGGGTTTACCCCGTTCTGGTTCTCGGTGAAGAATGCCGGGTTCTTCATCTTTCCAATGTCATGGTAGAGTGCTCCAGTGCGGACGAGCTGCGCGTTTCCGCCAATCTTCTGCACCGCTGCGGCAGCGAGATTAGACATCTGCATGCAGTGCTGGAATGTTCCAGGCGCGGTTTCCGATAGTTTCCGGAGCAGTTGGTTGTTGGTGTTTGAAAGTTCTACCAAAGTGACATTTGACGTGAATCCGAAAATCTTCTCGAAGAGGAAAAGCAAGGGATAAGCGAAAAGCAATAGGAGGCAGTTTGTCGCGAAATAGATGTAACGGTAGTAATTCAGTCCGCTGAAGGTGCCTTCGGTAAACGTTTCTATGCCGAGGTAAGTGGCACTGTAGGCGAGCATGACTATGAGCGCAGTCCTGAACAGCTGCGAGCGTTGCGACAGTTCACGCAACGAGTAAACTCCTGCAAACCCCGCCACGATTTGCAACGTCAGGAACAAGAACTGGTCAGGAACGCTGATTGAACATATCAAGACGTTGGCGAGGTTGGCAACGACGGCGGTGCGGGAATCGCAGAACACGCAAATCATGACAGGCACTATCGCGTAGGGAATGATATAGACGTATTCTGCCAATGAATTGTTTGTGACGATGCAGGTCGAGATGCTTGACACGACGAGCATTCCCCATAGCAGAATCATCTTGCGCTTGCCTTTGAAGTAATCGCTGCGGTATATTGCAAGGTAGAAGAAGAAACACAGCACTATGACGGCAACATAAAGGCTTTGCCCGAAAATCATCGTGAACACCGGGAGGTTGGTGTCATAGCGCTTGATTGACTCTGTTTCTAAGGACTTCAATATCTTGTAGGTGCTTTCGTCAATTATTTCTCCCCGGTCAACTATTTTCTGCCCTTTCATCACGGCGCCCAATGCAGGCGAAACGAGCGAGAGCAGCTCCTCTTTTTCGGAGGCTGAACGCAGCGAGTCCAAGCTAAGGTTAGGCGTGATGTACATGTTGATGTTGCTTGCCCTGGCTGCAAGCGATGTGTCGCTGTCGTCCGCATTTGCCACGAGGGAGGAATAGACTTTTTTCTCCGTCAACAAATCCGATGTTCGTACCTTGGTTGCGACATTGCCACTTACGACGTACACCCATTTTATGCCGTCACTTTGAAGCCTCTCGAACTCGTCGATAGGCATTATTCCTTTGTCGTAGGCAGCGCGCAGCTGATTGGCCATCTTCTCGATCACCCGCGGCATGAGGACCTCGCTGGCGGTCGAGACTTGGGGCAAGTCGAAGAATGCTATCATGTTTGCCTCTGCTATCGACGCATCGATATCGTAATATGGGATGAAATCCCTCAGCACGCTGTCCTGCTCGGCCTTGAGCTCGTCACCGTCTTTATAGATTGGGAAATCAAACTCGGCCGTCAGAAGCCCGTAACGCCAAGGGTTGCCAAGCGAAAAGTCGTACTTGAATTTCCTTTC
>CAZWPW010000106.1:0-6412 GCA_964635525.1 uncultured Bacteroidaceae bacterium | reverse complement strand
ACTATGACAAGGAGAAACTCCAAGAGCGGCTGGCGAAATTGTCAGGCGGCGTGGCAGTGCTCTACGTCGGCGCAGCGTCAGAGGTTGAAATGAAAGAAAAGAAAGACCGCGTTGACGATGCCCTCTGCGCAACCCGCGCTGCAATAGAAGAAGGTATCGTGCCAGGCGGAGGAGTGGCCTATATCAGAGCTATTGATTCGCTCGAAAAGCTCAAGGGAGACAACGATGATGAACAAACCGGCATCGAAATCATCAAACGCGCCATCGAAGAACCCCTGAGGCAAATCGTAGTCAATGCAGGCAAAGAAGGCGCAGTAGTAGTGCAGAAAGTGCGCGAAGGCAAAGGCGACTTCGGCTACAACGCAAGGTTTGACCGCTATGAGAACCTGCATGCGGCAGGCGTGGTTGACCCAGCAAAAGTAGCAAGGGTGGCACTCGAAAACGCAGCATCGATAGCAGGCATGTTCCTGACAACCGAATGCGTGATAGTCGAGAAGAAAGAAGAGAAACCCGAAATGCCAATGGGCGCAAACGGCATGGGAGGCATGGGCGGAATGATGTAAACGGCATCATGCTGAACCCGACACAACTGTCAAAGAGGCCGGCCAAAGAGATAATCTTGGCGGCCTCTTTTTTTATCCACATGCCATCAACCATAGCCGCACCTGCAAGCAATAAATAAGCTATTTCCACGTTTTGAGATTGAGATAAAACACATCAAGTGAGCAGGACGTTGTTGACACTGGTTTTGTTAATGGGCTTCGCGGCAAGCTACGCGCAAGTCCAGAAGGTGCAAATACGCCCGTACATCGACCAGAGGAAGTTCCACTACGGCTTCTTCATCGGGCTGCACACGCAGGATATGGAGTTCGTCAACAACGGTTTCGTCACTGAAGACGGCGAGGCATGGTTCATGGACGCCAACGAGTACATGCCAGGATTCCAAGTCGGTGTGCTCGGCGAGATGTACCTGCACAAAAACATCGCCGCACGCCTGATGCCTGCCCTGTTTTTCGGCGACCGCAAAGTAGTGTTCAAAGAAGCCAACTCGGGAGAACAGCAAAACATGCAAATGCGTTCATGCTACGTCAGCGTGCCGGTGAACATCAAATTGGCGGCAGACAGGGTCAACAACTTCAGGCCGTACATCGTCACTGGAGCCTCGCCAATATTCAACCTGACAATGCCAAGGCAAAAGGAACTCCGCATGAACATGTTCGACCTCCAAATCGAGATAGGCATCGGGTGCGACATCTACCTGCCCTTTTTCAAACTTATACCTGAACTGAAATTTTGTTTCGGAGTTGTGGACATGATAAACAAGGACAGGAGCGACTTGACGGACAAAGACATGTACAAGTTCACGCAATCAGTCGACAGAGCCACGTCACGGTCAATCGCGCTTACGTTCTATTTCGAATAAGAGGATGACATGGCAATTCCCGCAACAAACAATAAACTAAAATGATTACCTTTGCCATACTACAACAAAATACATAAAATTGACCACACATGAAGAATCTGCTACCACTGGCCGCATTTCTGGCATTGCCGCTATGCGTTAACGCCCAATCTGCCGACGACCCCGTCATAATGGAAATCGGAGGGAAAGAAATCAAACGGTCCGAATTCGAGTACATCTACAACAAGAACAACTCGGCATCGACTGTCGAGAAAAAAGAATTGGACGAATACATCGACATGTTCGTCAACTTCAAACTGAAAGTCCTCGAGGCCGAAAGCGAAGGCATTGACACAACAAAGAACTTCATAAATGAATTCCGAGGATACCGCTCGCAATTAGCAATAGGATACCTGACGGACAAAGATGCCGACGAGCAAAACGTCAAGGCAATATACGAAAGGCTGAAAGAGGATGTCAGGGCATCACACATCCTCATCAGCTGCACCGAAGACGCGCTGCCCGAGGATACGCTCAAGGCATACAACAGGGCAATGGAAGTATACAACTTGTTGAACGAAGGAGCCGACTTCACCTATACTGCAAACCAATACTCCGACGACCCCTCAGCCAAGTACAACGGCGGCGACTTGGGCTACTTCACCGCCCTGCAAATGGTGCCGACGTTCGAAGAGGCAGTATACGCCCTGCAACCTGGGGAAATAAGCATGCCTGTAAGGTCAAGGTTCGGATACCACGTGATAAAACTCACCGACAGGCGGCCATGCAGGGGTAAGGTACGCGTGGCGCACATCTTCAAACAAATCAACCAAGATGCATCCGACAGCGTTTTCGCAGCCACAAAGGAATTTATGGACTCAATATATAAAGCCCTCGAATCAGGCAGCGACTTCGCAGAACTTGCAAGGAAATACTCCGACGACCAAGTCTCGGCGCAACGAGGAGGAGAATTGGGATGGATAAGGATGAAGCAAACCATACCGGCATTCGAAGAGAAGATCTTCACAATGAACAACGGCGAAACAAGCGAACCCTTCATCACCCCAGTTGGCATACACATCGTCAAAAAATTCGAACACATCAGGCTCGAGCCGTTTGAGGAAAAACGCAACGAAATAATCACAACCCTCAACAGGATGGGTGCAAACGACAAAGGGCAAAAAGCATTGATCGAGAGGCTAAAGAAAGAATACCAATTTAGCGGCATCAACCAAGAAACCTGCAAGATGCTTCTCGAAACCGCACCCGAGGCAACACTCGCTGATTCAACCTACATGGCCGCACTCGACGGGCGTGACGACAAACTGTTCATATTAGACGGCAAAAGCTATGGCGTGCAGTCGTTCTTGGAATTCGTAATAGCAAACCCGCGCATGAACAAAGCACCACGCGAGGTGTCACTTCACAAGCTAATCGACCTGTATGTGAACAAAACCGTACTCGACTGCGAAGACTCAAAACTTGAAGACAAACACGCGGAATTCGCACTGCTTGTCAACGAATACCGCGACGGCATATTGTTATTCGAGATAAGCAACCGCGAAGTGTGGAACAAGGCAGCAACCGATGAGGAAGGGTTAGAGAAGTTCTTCAAGAAACACAAACGCAACTACAAATGGGAAAAACCGCACTTCAAGGGCATAATAGTGCATTGCGTGAGCGACTCGCTGCAAAACCCGATAAAAGAACTACTCAAGTCATGCCAATACGATGAATGGACGGAAGAACTGAAAAAAGCCTACATGAGCGATTCCGTCAAATTGGTCAAAGTCGACAAAGGGCTGTTTGCACAAGGCGACAACAAATATGTCGACTTCCTCGAGTTCAACGGGCCGGAGTTTGAACAACCCGAAGGCTTTGCACACACCTTTGCCGTCGGGAAAGTATTGAAGAAACCTGAAAGCTACAAAGATGTCAAAGGCCCCGTCTCGTCCGACTACCAAAACTATTTGGAAGAAGAATGGATAAAGTACCTCAGGAAAAAATATGCCAGCCAAATAATAATACATGATGATGTCGTCAAAACCGTCAACAACCATTAAACTCATTGCAGGGCGAATATGCCCTGCAATGGGCATAATGGCCACAACTGCAATGCTGCTGCTGGCTTCATGCAACGGCAAAAAGCAAGAAAGCAGCGAAGTGGCAATAGTCGTTGCCGAGGGCATGACACTATACGCCAACGAGGTTGAGAAACTGATACCAAGCAACCTGCCGCCCAGCGACAGCGCCAAATTGGTAAATGAATATGCCAAAAAGTGGGCTGAGGAAATACTGTTCTACGAAAAGGCTAAATCAAACATCCCAAACAAAGCGGAAGTCGAAAGGCTGGTGGAAGACTACAAGAAAAACTTGATCATAAACCTCTACCAAAACCAACTCATCGAAGAGAACTTCAACAGCATAATCCCCGAGGCGACCATAAAAGCCTACTATGAAAGCAACAGCAAGGCATTCAGGCTCGACCAGTCTGTCGTCAAAGGGGTCTTCATAAAATTGCGCAACGGCAGCCAACAAGCACGTTTGGCAAGGCAAATCATTGGAAACGAAAAGAAAAGGGACGAACTTGAGAGACTCTCATTAAAGGACGCGGCAAACTACCTCTACTCGCGTGACCAATGGATTGGCATTGACGTCATATCCGAAAGGTCGCCATTCGCCACAACCCTCGCACGGCTGAAAGAAACTAAGGTACTGCTCGAAGAGTCGGATTCATCCTACATCTACATGTTTTACGTCGACAGTCTGCTGCGCGAAGGAAGCACCATGCCATACGAAATGGCAAAAGACGAAATAAGGGAAACATTGCTCAACGAACAAAAGGTGGAGTTCATACAATCAGTAAAGAACGACATCTACACGTCAGCACTCAAGCAGGGACGCGTAAAACATATGAATGACAACGCTAACCATAATTGACACAAGAGGTTTAAATAATCTGAAAACTTGGGCAGATGAACGGAATTTGATTAATTTCGCTCGCTGACAAAACAAAGAAAGGGTTTTAACAATGATGCAAACTGGCCAATATCTCTGGGCGCGCGCCTGCTTTTTGTTCTTGCTATCCGCGATAGCTTCAACGGCTGCCTTCTCTCAAGACAACATAATTGACCAAGTAGTATGGGTAGTGGGAGATGAAGCAATACTGAAATCAGAAGTTGAAGAAGAACGCATTGCAGCACTGTACGAACACCGGGATCTCGGGGGAGACCCCTACTGCGTCATACCAGAGCAACTGGCAATACAAAAGCTGTTCCTCAACCAAGCTGAAATCGACAGCATAGAAGTCACAGAATCAGAAGTGGTGGCAAGGCTCGACGCGCAAATAAACTACTACGTCCAACAAATCGGGTCGGAAGAGAAAGTCGAAGAATACTTCAACAAGACAATGACCCAAATACGCGAGAAACTGCGCCAAAACATACACGACGGATTGACAGCACAAAGAGTACAGCAGGAAATCGTCGGCGACATCAAAGTAACACCCGCCGAAGTGCGAAATTTCTTCAACCAACTACCATACGACAGCATACCCTACATACCGACAACAGTCGAAGTACAGATAATAACAAAAGAACCGGAAGTGCCGCAAAAAGAAACCGACGCCGTCAAAGCACAGCTAAGGGAATTCACCGAACGCATAAACTCCGGAGAAACATCATTCTCGACATTGGCACTGCTCTACTCCGAAGACCCGGGAACGCGACTGCGCGGAGGAGAACTCGGGTTCATGGGACGAGGACAGTTGCTGCCTGAGTTCGCCAACGTGGCCTTCAACCTGCAAAGCACCGACAAAGTCTCGAAAATAGTCGAAACAGAATACGGGTTCCACATTATACAACTAATCGAAAAACGAGGCGACAGAATAAACTGCCGGCACATACTGCTGCGCCCGCACGTGCCGGCCGAAGCAATAGAAAGCTCACTGATAGGGCTTGACTCAATCGCCGACAACATACGAAAAGAAAAATACACATTCGAACAAGCAGCATACTACATCTCTGACGACAAGGACACAAGGCTCAACAACGGATTGATGCCAAACCCCTACGACAACACATCAAAGTTCGAAATGCAGCAACTGCCACAAGAAATAGCAAAAGTAGTCGACAAAATGAAAGTCGGAGAAATATCCGACCCATTCACCATGCTCACCAACAACGGGAAAGAAGTCTGCGCAATAGTAAAGCTCAAAGCCAAAACCGACGGACACAAAGCAACGATAAGCGAAGACTACCAACGACTCAAGAACTTGGTAATGGAAAAGCTGGGAGAAGAGAAAATAAAAGAATGGATACAGGAAAAACTCAAAACAACATACGTCAGGATAGATCCAGAATGGAGAAGCTGCGACTTCAAATACCAAGGATGGATAAAAGAATGACACATGCCTAATGACAAGGAAAACAAAACGACGCATAGCACGCCATAGCCCCGCCATGCTCGTCATGGCAACCATGCTGGCAACAGCAATGCCGTCGCTCCATCCGCAACACAACGACAACGGGCAAAAAACAACAAAAGTTTACCTGCTGCACGCCGATATGGCTAAAGTTGACGAGAAACTGCTTCCCGGAGTGCAAATACTCGTCGGAAACGTCAAGTTCAGGCACGACAGCATGTACATGTTCTGCGACAGCGCGCACGTCTACGAAACAACAAACTCTTTCGAAGCATTTGAACACGTGCACATGGAACAAGGCGACACGCTGTTCATCGATGGCGACTACCTCTACTACGACGGGGGAACGATGATTGCAAAGCTGCGCAACAATGTCGTCATGATAAACCAAAACACAACTCTGCTCACCGACAGCTTTAACTTCGACCGCAAAACGAACCTTGCATACTACTTCAACGGAGGAAGCCTCAACGACGAGCAAAACATACTCACATCAACTTGGGGGGAATACAGCCCAAGCACGAAAATAGCACGCTTCAACCATGACGTTGAACTCAGCAACGACCAAATGACAATGACTTCCGACA
>CAZWPW010000105.1:0-6417 GCA_964635525.1 uncultured Bacteroidaceae bacterium | reverse complement strand
ACCAAACTTTTTTTTTGAGGGGCACATAACCATAATATTTATAATTTCGCGTTATCATTTGAGGCATCTCAACCGATTGTACTTTTGAGTTACATTTTCCACTTTAATACATGATGTCTCAGATAGTTTTTCATGGCTGTTTAGTGGCTTTGCTCATTCAGGCAAGGTTTGGAATAGATACTTTTTTTTCCATACATTTGTGCCGCCAAAATGAACATCTTAGAATAATATAGCCAACGGTATATACATTGTATTATTATCATGCTAAAGAATCTCGTAATAGTAGAATCTCCGGCAAAAGCAAAGACAATTGGAAAATTCTTAGGCAAGAATTTCAAAGTGATGTCGAGCTATGGCCATATACGAGACCTTAAAAAGAAGGGTTTCGGCATAGACGTAGCCCATGATTTCACTCCTGATTATGAAGTGCCAGTCGATAAGCGCAAGGTTGTTTCTGACTTAATGAGAGAGTCAAGCAAGGCAGAGATTGTTTGGCTTGCATCAGATGAAGACCGTGAGGGAGAAGCCATTTCATGGCACCTTTACGAAGTGCTCAATTTGAACCAAAAAGCAACTAAGCGCATAGTTTTCCATGAAATAACGGAGACTGCAATACTCCATGCGATAGAGTCACCGCGCAGCATTGATTTGAATCTTGTCAATGCGCAACAAGCCCGCCGTGTTCTTGACCGCATCGTGGGATTCGAACTTTCACCCGTATTATGGCGTAAGGTAAAGCCGGCCTTGTCAGCTGGCAGGGTGCAGTCGGTAACTGTGAGGTTGATTGTAGATCGCGAGCGTGAGATAAATTCATTCCAACCGGAGAGGTGGTTCAAGGTTTCTGCGGATTTTGCCATTGCCGATCCATCCGGAAACACCCATAATTTCAAAGCAGAGTTATCGCACCGTCTTCATTCTTTAGAAGAAGCGCAAGCTTTGCTCGAATCATTCAAAGACAAGCATTTCTGCGTATCAAGCATAGAAACCAAACCTGTAAAACGCTCGCCGGCGCCGCCGTTCACAACTTCTACCTTGCAACAAGAAGCTGCCCGCAAACTTGGTTATCCCGTAGCGCAGACAATGAGACTGGCGCAGATGCTTTACGAGGCAGGACACATAACATATATGCGTACCGATTCGGTCAACTTGTCAACGTTAGCATTGGCAGCGTGCCGTGAACTTATAACTGCGCAAATGGGTGAAAACTATCTCAAAACACGCAACTTCACCACAAAGACGAAGGGTGCCCAGGAAGCTCACGAGGCGATAAGGCCAACAGACATGAAAAGGGCAACTATAGAGGGTACGCCGCAGGAAAAGCGCTTGTATGAATTGATATGGAAACGCACGCTTGCATCCCAAATGTCAGAGGCTATTGTTGACAAAACAAGTGTTACAATAGCTAAAGTTCAGGATACGGCACAAACATCCTCACCTGATGCAAGCCAGGCAACCAAGGATAGCAACACGTTCGTTGCCACGGGAGAAGTGCTGCGTTTTGACGGATTCTTGAGGGTTTACAACGAGTCGCATGATAATGATGATGAGCCAGTGCATTTGACCCAGATGCTCCCTAAGTTAGAGCCCGGGCAGATAGTAGATTGCCAATCGGTGTCGGCAATAGAACGCTACACCCAGCAGCCGCCACGCTATTCAGAAGCAAGCCTTGTCAAGAAACTTGAGGAATTAGGCATAGGCCGCCCGTCAACATACGCGCCGACGATTTCAACAATCCAGCAGCGCGAATATGTCACAAAGGGCGACAGTGCCGGGAAGCCCAAGGAATTCCAAGTGCTGACGCTCTCTGGCGGCACAATATCTCATTCCACAAAGAGTGAAAACACCGGAGGCAACAAAGGCAAGCTAATACCAACCGACACGGGCATTGTGGTAAATGATTTCTTGACGGAATATTTCCCGAAAATCCTTGACTACAACTTCACTGCAAACATTGAAATGCAGTTAGACGAGGTTGCAGAAGGGAAAGTGGAATGGAAGCACCTCATGTCGGATTTCTACCAGCAATTTCACCCCTCAGTCGAAAGTGCCATGTCAGTGAAGACGGAGCATAAAATAGGCGAAAGGGTTCTTGGCTGCGACCCGTCAGGGAAGCAAGTGTCAGTCAAAATAGGCCGTTTCGGCCCCATGGTGCAGGTAGGCTCAGCCGATGACGATGAAAAACCAAAATTTGCAAGTTTGCAGAAAGGGCAATCAATAGAAACTATAACCCTCGACCAAGCACTTGAATTGTTCAAGTTGCCCCGTGTGCTTGGGGTGTTTGAAGAGAGCGAAGTGCAAGCGTCAACAGGGCGTTATGGCCCGTATGTTCGCCACAAATCCAAATTCTATTCGCTACCTAAGGATGCTGATCCTCTCGAAACAACACTTGAGGAGGCCATAGCAGCAATAGAGGCCAAGCGCGCCGAAGATGCCAACAGGATAGCAAAAACTTTCCCTGAAGAACCCGGGTTAGAGGTTATCAACGGGCGATATGGTCCATATATCTCCTACAATAAGACAAATTACAAACTACCCAAAGGGATTGATTTAGAACAACTAGACCTTGATAAGTGCAAAGAAATCATCAAAGAACAAGATGCTAAGCCAGCCGCACCTAAGCGGAGGTATCCACGTCGGTCAAAAAAATAAACAGCATTAATATCAGTTGCAACTGAACGGTGCAATCTTCACCCTACAGCGCTGTCCTTCGCATTAATTTAGTGGCATAGTTGGAAACACTCTGCTTACACTATAGAGATGTTTCCTGTTATGTTTGAAAATAATTACCTTTGTTGTGCGAATTGCCGCCATCATATCAATGACTCGAGGCAATCCATGAATAGCAAGAAACACACGAATGATTGATTTTGAAGACAAGCCGGCAAGTCTTGGCGAGTACAACGAAGAAAACATAAGAACCTTAGAGTGGAATGACCACATACGCCTGCGCCCTGGTATGTACATCGGCAAACTCGGCAATGGCGAGCATTATGACGATGGCATTTACGTCCTGCTGAAGGAGGTGATAGACAATTCGGTTGATGAGTTCATGATGGGTTTTGGCAAAACCATCGAAGTCAATGTCGGCGAAAGTAATGTGAGCGTACGTGACTATGGGCGCGGCATACCGCTGGGAAGCGTCAAGGATGCCTCGTCGGTAATGAATACCGGGGCGAAATACGATTCAAAGGTGTTCAAGAAATCGGTAGGTCTTAACGGTGTCGGCATAAAAGCAGTCAATGCCCTGTCAACAGAGTTTGTCATACGCAGCGTGCGCGACGGGCAGATGAAAGAGCTAAGCTACTCAAAAGGCAATGTCCTTGACGACAAACCGGTTGCCGCCTGCGATGAACCCAACGGCACATTCGTTGCTTTTACCCCTGACGCATCTTTGTTTGACGGTTATGCATACAAACTGGAATTAGTTGAGCATTTGGTCAAAAATTATGTTTGCCTCAACGCAGGCTTGACTATCGTCTTGAACGGGCGCAAATACGTTTCACGGAACGGGCTTCTTGATTTGGTCAACGATGCTATGACGAGCGAACCGCTATACGGGCCAATCCACTTGAAAGGCGAAGATATCGAGATAGTCCTCACGCATACGAGGCAGTACGGGGAGGAATCATATTCTTTTGTCAATGGGCAGAACACTGTGCAAGGAGGGACGCATTTGGCTGCATTCCGCGAGGCCGTTGCAAGGACAATAAAGGAGTATTTCAACAACAAGTACGAATATGCCGACATCCGTTCAGGCCTCGTTGGAGCAATAGCCGTGAAAGTCCAAGAGCCAGTGTTCGAATCGCAAACGAAGACAAAGCTCGGGTCGAAAAACATGGCACCCGACGGGCCGACAGTTTTCAAGTTCATAGGCGATTTCGTCAAGAAGGAACTTGACGACTACATGCATATCCATCTTGACGTTGTCGAGATAATGCAGCATAACATACAGGAAGCCGAAAGGGAACGCAAGGCTATTGCAGGCATTACCAAGATAGCGCGCGAGAAGGCAAAGAAAGTCAGCTTGCATAACAAGAAACTCCGCGATTGCCGCATTCACTTCAACGATGCAAAGGGCGACCGTAAAGACGAGTCGAGCATCTTCATAACCGAGGGCAATTCGGCCAGCGGTTCAATAACCAAGAGCCGCGACGTTGACACTCAAGCGGTTTTCAGTCTGCGAGGCAAGCCGTTGAACTGTTATGGCTTGACAAAAAAAGTTGTTTATGAAAACGAGGAGTTCAATCTCCTGCAAGCTGCGTTGAACATTGAAAACGGAATAGAAGGCCTCCGTTACAACAAGGTCATTGTGGCTACTGATGCCGATGTCGACGGGATGCACATCAGGCTGTTGTTGATAACATTTTTCTTGCAGTTCTTCCCGGAATTGATAAAAAAAGGACATGTGCATATCCTGCAAACGCCTTTGTTCCGTGTACGGAATGCGAAAAAGGGCAAGACAGTGTACTGCTATACTGAGGAAGAGAGGCTCAAGGCTATCAAGGAACTCCAGCCAAACCCTGAAATAACACGCTTCAAAGGGCTTGGAGAGATTTCCCCTGAAGAGTTTACGCATTTCATAGGCAAGGACATGCGACTTGACCGGGTGACGATGCGCCGCACTGACGCCGTGGGCGATTTGCTCGAATATTATATGGGCAAGAACACCATGGAACGCCAAGAGTTCATAATCGAAAACCTTGTCGTCGAAGAAGACAAGGTGGGCTGATAGCACTCTAGCCCAGCATATACAACAAAACATTCACCAAGATGACAAAAGCAATATTCCCAGGGACATTTGACCCGTTTACCATAGGGCATGGCTCCATTGTAGAGCGGGCACTCGCCTTTGTGGATCATCTGACGATTGCCATAGGAATCAATGACAGTAAACGAGCGTGCCTCTCGCCAGAAAAGCGTTTGGAGATGATTGCAAACTACTATAGTGGCAACGACCGTATTGATGTGGCACTGTACGATTGTTTGACGGTGGATTTTGCGTTGCAAACCGGCGCGAGCTTGATTGTAAGAGGAGTAAGGACAGTCAAGGATTTTGAGTATGAAGAAAATATCGCCGACATAAACCGCAAATTAGCGGGTATTGAAACGGTTTTCATGTTCGCTTTGCCTGAGTTGGCTTGTGTCAGTTCAAGCATGGTGCGGGAATTGTTGCATTACGGGAAAGACATATCACCATTCATTCCCAAAGATATGGACATAAAACTATGACGTGGACAATGAAAAGATTGTGCGCCTTAATCTTCTTTCTTTTGCTTTCGCTCTCTTTCATGCGGGGACAGCACATAGAGACGTTTACCAAATTAAGCAGGGCGATCAATTTGATGATGACATCCTATGTTGACCCAGTCTCTAGCGATGAGCTTGTTGAGACGGCAATCAAAGCGATGCTTGCCGAACTCGACCCGCATTCAACCTATATGAGTGCCGAGGAAGTCAAGCAGTTCAATGAACAGATGTCAGGCAATTTCTACGGCATAGGCATAAGATTCAACAACATACGCGACACACTCGTAGTGGTGCAGACAATACAAGGCGGGTCAGCGCAGAAGGCGGGGATGATGCCAGGCGACAAGATACTCGAAGTCGACGGGCGAAAAGTGGCAGGAGAAAAGCTCTCTAATGATGACATAATGAATATGGTAAAGGGAGCCGAAAAGTCAATTGTGCAGATTGGTGTCATGCGCGATCTTGTTGACACGACTGTGTTTTTTAATCTTGAGCGAGGAAAGGTAGATGTCAAAAGCGTGGATGTGGCATTTGAAATAGAGCCAGGCATAGGATATGTGCGAATATTGAATTTTGGGGCGACCACGGCTGCTGACTTTACAAAAGCCATGACGGACTTGGCACGCGAGGGAATCAAGAACCTTGTCCTCGATTTAAGAGGAAATAGCGGAGGATACCTCGGCAGCGCGGTAAATGTTGCCAGCCACTTCCTCAACAGCGGGGATGTCGTGCTCTACACTGTTGGACGCGATGGCGTACGGCGTGACACTAAAGTCAGCAGGTCAGGAGGAAAGTACCGTTCGCTGCGCCTCGCAGTTCTCGTTGACGAATATTCGGCTTCGGCATCTGAAATCCTATGCGGCTCATTGCAGGACTATGACAGGGCTTTGGTCATCGGTCGGAGAACTTACGGCAAGGGGTTAATACAGACCTCGCTTGACTTGCCCGACGGCTCAATGATTAGGTTGACAACATCGCGTTATTATCTGCCATCGGGAAGGATGATACAAAAACCCTACGACAACGGCATTGCCGAATATGAAAAAGAACTCATCCGCCGTTACGAGTATGGCGAATTGTTCACTATCGACAATATCGATTTCCCAGACTCATTGAAATACACCACATTGCGTTTGGGCAGGACTGTATATGGCGGGGGAGGGGGAATGC
>CAZWPW010000104.1:0-6502 GCA_964635525.1 uncultured Bacteroidaceae bacterium | reverse complement strand
AACATCAAGGCCGACAAGGATGGCAAAATAACCGAAATATACGTCAACAAAGGGGATTCTGTCCTCGAAGGGGCAGACCTTGTAGTAATAGAATAAAAAGACTACTATGGAAGGATTTTTCAGCTTGATAAGCGACAACATGAGCACCTTCTGGGGCTACACGGGCTTCGCAAACGCCACGTTCGGACACCTGCTGATGGTGGTTGTCGGAATTTTCTTCATATACCTCGCAGTAAGCAAAGAATTCGAGCCAATGCTGCTAATACCCATAGGCTTCGGAATGCTGATAGGTAACATACCGTTCAACATGGAAGCAGGGCTGCAAATAGGCGTTTACGAACAAGGCTCAGTCCTGAACATACTCTACCAAGGGGTGACATCGGGATGGTATCCGCCGCTGATATTCTTGGGAATAGGAGCAATGACCGACTTCTCGGCACTCATATCAAACCCCAAACTCCTCCTGATAGGAGCAGCAGCGCAATTCGGCATCTTCGGAGCATACATGATAGCACTGTCAATGGGCTTCGAACCGAACCAAGCAGGAGCAATAGGCATCATTGGAGGAGCTGACGGACCAACGGCGATATTCCTGTCATCAAAACTCGCACCGAACCTCATGGGAGCAATAGCAGTATCGGCATACTCCTACATGGCGCTCGTGCCTGTCATACAGCCACCAATCATGAGGTTGCTGACAACAAAGAAAGAACGCGTCATGCGAATGAAGCCGCCAAGAGCCGTATCGCACACCGAAAAAGTAATCTTCCCAATCGCCGGACTTCTCTTGACATGCTTCCTCGTGCCATCAGGACTGCCACTGCTGGGAATGCTCTTCTTCGGAAACCTGCTCAAGGAAAGCGGAGTGACAAGACGCTTGGCAGAAACAGCAAGAGGGCCGCTCATTGACACCATAACAATATTATTGGGATTGACGGTAGGAGCATCAACGCAAGCATCGGAGTTCCTGACAGTCAATTCGGTGAAAATATTCCTGCTCGGAGCGCTATCGTTCATCATAGCAACAGCATCAGGAGTGATATTCGTCAAACTGTTCAACCTCGTGCTGAAGAAAAAGAACAGGATAAACCCGCTTATAGGAAACGCAGGCGTATCGGCAGTGCCGGACTCGGCACGCATATCGCAAGTGGTCGGCCTCGAATATGACCCGACAAACTACCTGCTCATGCACGCAATGGGACCAAACGTCGCAGGAGTTATCGGCTCAGCGGTAGCAGCGGGAATATTGCTCGGATTCTTGAGTTGAAACACCTGGAAACCGCCAAGCAATTTGGCAATGACACAGCCGGCCACGGAAGGCATCACGCCCCAAGGCCGGCTGCTTGCTATAATACCCGTGCCGCACGGCACCATGCAGAGGCATACGTTGCATAAGCACAACAAAAAAACACTAACTTTGCAAACATCATAACAATTAGAGAGATGAGCGGACATAGATACATGCAACGAGGCGTTTCGGCATCGAAAGAAGACGTGCACAACGCAATAAAAAACATCGACAAAGGACTATACCCCAAGGCATTCTGCAAAATCATACCCGACATTCTCGCAGGTGACCCGGAATACTGCAACATCATGCACGCCGACGGAGCAGGAACTAAATCATCACTCGCATACATCTATTGGAAAGAAACAGGAGACATCTCCGTCTGGAAAGGAATAGCACAGGACGCACTCATAATGAACATCGACGACCTGATATGCGTCGGGGCAACAAGCAACATCTTAGTCTCATCAACCATAGGGCGGAACAAAATGCTCATACCCGGAGAAGTAGTTTCAGCAATAATAAACGGAACTGAAGAACTGCTCGCCGAACTACGAACCTTAGGAATACAAGCGCACGCCACAGGAGGAGAAACAGCCGATGTCGGAGACCTCGTAAGAACCATAATAGTCGACAGCACAGTAACGTGCCGGATGAAAAGAAGCGACGTAATCGACAACGCAAACATAACAAGCGGAGACGTGATAGTAGGCCTCGCATCATCGGGAAAAGCAAACTACGAAAAAGAATACAACGCAGGAATGGGGAGCAACGGACTGACAAGCGCAAGGCACGACGTGCTCGCAAAATACCTCGCCGGGAAATATCCAGAAAGCTACGACAAAGCAATGCCCGAAGAACTCGTCTACTCCGGGAAAATGCAACTAACCGACATCCCCGAAGGAACGGCAATGAACGCAGGCAAACTGCTGCTGTCGCCAACAAGAACCTACGCGCCAGTAATCAAGAAAGTGCTTGACAAAATCCGCCCGCACATACACGGCATAGTGCACTGCTCAGGAGGCGGGCAAACGAAAATAATGCACTTCATTGACAAACTAAAGGTCGTCAAAGACAACATGTTCGACACGCCGCCGCTCTTCAAGCTAATACAACAACAAAGCGGGACAAGCTGGCAAGAGATGTACAAAGTCTTCAACATGGGACACCGGATGGAAATATACCTGCCCGAACAATACGCGCAAGAGGTCATTGACGCAAGCACATCGTTCGGCATCGAAGCCAAGGTAATAGGGCATGTCGAAGAAGCAAGCGAGGCCGCACTGACAATAAAAACCGAACACGGAGAATTCAACTACACAAATTGAACAAGCGCACAAACCGCGCAACGACTCCAGAACAGCTAACGGCAAACAACACACTCAACAACAAAACACCACCATGGCCGAGGATAACGCTCTCTTAGACAAACTCGATTGGGTAGCGCACAGATACGAAGAAGTATCGACGCTGATAGCCGACCCAAATGTCATCGCCGACCAAAAACGATACGTCAAACTCGCAAAAGAATACAAAGAACTCGGCAAACTGGCCGCAGCAAGCAAAGAATACGCAAACAAGCTCGACGAACTCGAACAAACAAAAACACTCTTGCTCGAAGACGACCCCGCAATGCGCGAAATGGCTAAAGAAGAAATCACGCAATGCGAAAACCGAATCAAACAACTCGAAGAAGAAATAAAACTAATGCTCACACCCGCCGACCCGCAAGACGAACGCAACGCGGTGCTTGAAATAAGAAGCGGAACAGGAGGGGACGAAGCAGCCATATTCGCAGGAGACCTGTTCAGAATGTACTCCAAATACTGCGAAAGCAAAGGATGGAAACTGCAAATTTCAAGCTGCACCGAAGGAACAGCAGGAGGGTACAAGGAAATAATCTGCTCAGTAGAAGGAGAAAACGTCTACGGAACACTAAAATACGAATCAGGCGTACACCGGGTGCAACGCGTGCCGGCAACCGAAACGCAAGGAAGAGTGCACACCTCGGCAGCATCGGTAGCAGTGCTGCCGGAAGCAGAACCTTTCGACGTCGAAATCAACGAAGGGGAAATAAAATGGGACACCTTCAGAAGCGGAGGAGCAGGAGGACAAAACGTCAACAAAGTAGAATCAGGTGTAAGGCTAAGATACAACTGGAAAAACCCTAACACCGGGACAACTGAAGAAATACTAATCGAATGCACCGAAACAAGGGACCAGCCAAAAAACAAAGAAAGGGCACTGGCAAGGCTGAGGACATTCATCTACGACAAAGAACAACAAAAACATAACGACGAAATAGCGACAAAACGCAAAACAATGGTCTCGACAGGCGACAGGTCAGCCAAAATCAGAACATACAACTACCCCCAAGGACGGATAACCGACCACAGGATAAACTACACCATATACAACCTCAACGCATTCATGGACGGCGACATACAAGAATGCATCAACCAACTCACAGTAGCCGAAAACGCAGAACGCCTCAAAGAAAACGAACAATAACAAATACCCCATGGACAAAGAACAACTAACCGAAAACATAAAACAGAAAAAAACATTCCTCTGCGTAGGGCTCGACACCGAGCAACAGAAAATGCCGCCCCACCTTCTCAATGAAGAAGACCCGATATTCGCATTCAACAAAGAAATCATCGACGCAACCGCCGATTACTGCATAGCCTACAAGCCAAACCTTGCTTTCTACGAACAAGCAGGAGCCAAAGGAATGCTCGCTTTTGAACGAACCGTCAAATACATACGGCAAAACCACCCAAACCACTTCATCATAGCCGACGCCAAACGGGGAGACATAGGCAACACAGCCGAAATGTATGCCAAGACATTCTTCGAAAACAACACGGCCGACGCCGTAACCGTCGCGCCATACATGGGCGAAGACAGCGTGAGGCCATTCCTCAAATACAAAGGCAAATGGGCTATACTGCTCGCACTGACATCGAACAAGGGCGCAAGCGACTTCCAACTCACCAAAGACGAACATGGCGAAATGCTATTCAAAAAAGTGCTGCGCATCTCACGAAACTGGGGCGACGACAACAACATGATGTACGTGGCAGGGGCAACGCAAGGGAAAAGGTTCACCGAAATAAGGAAAATAGTGCCCGACAACTTCCTCCTCGTGCCGGGCATAGGGGCGCAAGGCGGCTCGCTCAGCGAAGTCTGCACATACGGCATAAACAAGTCATGCGGACTCATAGTCAACTCCTCACGAGCAATAATCTATGCTAGTAACGGAAAAGACTTCGCGCTAAAAGCAAGCCAAGAAGCCGCCAAACTGCAAAAAGAAATGGAACAAGAACTCAAAAAAGCAGGAATAATCAGCACTCCGGCAAAATTCCCGCCGCAAAGTAACGACTGTCAAGCAACAACATGAGCCACGGCTAACAGCACGAAACCTCTCCATACACAGCGGAAAACCGCCATGGACAGTGCCGGAAGCTGGGTCTGGCGGCATCCAAAACCGAAGTGCATCCGATGCAATCCTGCCCCGGGCAGGGAGAAATCTTTGTTTTTACCGTAAGATTATATGTTTTTACCATGCAAATACATATTTTTACCTTAAAAACATGTATTTGCAAGGTAAAAATAAAGATAGCATGCAACCAAGGGGAAGATAGCATACAACCGGGGGAAGCGTGAATTAAAACCACGAATGCAACCCAAAGGCATAAAAAGCGCAACCGGTTGGCCAAGTCAAACAACTTACTTTTGTGTTACTTTTCTACTTTAATCCCGGATATTTACAGAAGTCTAATGATTTGAATGAAGAAGCAGGAATATAAAGGGGAAGAACGGCAACGACGCTACTATTTCTTCGACTATCTGTTCTGGTTGGGAGAAATAACATGGGAGAATTACCACAAGGTCAATTTCAAACAACCCCGTGGTGAAGACATGCTGTGGGCCTGCATCACATTTTTCATATACATGCCAGTTATGACCATAACCGGCCATTTTCTTTATTACTATAACCGCTTGGCATACGATGTGTTTGGAATCATTCTTCTAATCGTGTTCTCCGTTTCTGTCTTCATGACAGAGCATCTGTTCGGCAAAATAAAAAAAAAAAAAAAAAGCGGTCATGCAGCATTATGCGGGGCGCATGTTCAGCCGCCTCCGGCGCAATGTGTTCTTTTTCTCCTTCTATTTGTTGCTTACTCCCGCAATAGTTTTATTGGTAACCGCACTTGATTGGATAACTGAAATGCTTAAATGATAGATAAAAGAAACATTTTTCAGCCAATTTTACGCGTATTGGTGATGCGAATTAGTGTTTTTATATCTTTGGACTTCCACGCAAATAAGGTTTGACGGCCTGAACAGGGGCAATTTTTGATTTTACAACAAAATATTTAAACTACTTGATATATGGAATTTTTCGATTTTTTTATCCGTATGTTCGGGATGGATCCGAGACTAATGCCCGTGCCTGCGAGAATTATGACAGTAATCATTCCTGTTTTATTTGTCGTATCCATCTCTACTGGATTGTATATAAAGTTCGAAATGCAATTAGGATTATCCGCAATATGCGGCAAGGAATCCGCGTAAAAGAGAATTCGTCACTCGGAGCCGATGAGGTGCGGGCGATTGCCGTTGGAGCATTATATGCCTACCAGCAGGGAGGATATGTGGATGACATGGAACTGGATATCGACAAATCTTACCTTACCACCCTTCTGTTACAAGGATGGGGAATTGAAAACCGGGATGATGCCATAGATACAGTAAATTACCTGAGCAATGCTCCATCGCAAAGTATCCTCCCGCTTGTCTGTGCTGCCTTCAACGCTCCGAATAAAAATGAAGCTATGCGGATAATTCGTGATGAAATTACGAATGACCCTGATTTTGCGAACCTTCCCGATGGCATGGAGCGTGCAAAAGAATTGATTGAGAGCGCACAAGAAAAACTCTCCAACCTAAAGTCAGAATACGAGATTTTAGTCAACCACAAAATCATTTCATCCGTCGATGACATTGCACGTCTTGGAGTTGTGGCATAGGATGCCGGAAGACTCAACTTTATAGCAAGGGCAGCTTTGCAGAAAGGTTATTTTACGCATGAAGAATGCCAAGAGTGTATCGACCGTGCCTATGATATGGCAAAATCCGCAGGGTTCGGATCATGGAAAGATTTCGCCAACAGCTATATGCTGGGACGCACCATGTGGAATGGGGATT
>CAZWPW010000103.1:0-6509 GCA_964635525.1 uncultured Bacteroidaceae bacterium | reverse complement strand
TTGTTCGCGGCTTATTTTCCCTACTGAGAAATATTTTGAGTGGGGTGACGAGAACATGAACCCGTCTACCGAGGCGGGGGGCGACATGGCTCCGTTTTCAGTCAGCGTTATGCCGATGCTGACCAAGTCTATGAGATCGTCAATGATGAAGTTTAACGACAGGTCGGGTATTGACGGGTATCCCACGGCCGGGCGTATGCCGCAGAATTTTTCTTTGTGCAATTCTTCGACGGTCAGGTTTTCATCCTTGGCGTATCCCCATTTGACCTTTCTTATTGCCTCGTGTGATTTTTCCACGGCGGCCTCCACGAGCCTCTCGTCAATGGTTTGCGAGAGGAACTTGACGTAGTCGTCATCTTGCCTTTCGGCAAGGCTCGAGCAGAAATCGCTCGTTGCGGCGAAGATGCCGACGGTGTCCATTGCTCCATGGCCGGCTTGTGCTATGTAATCTGCAAGGCAGAGGCACAGGTTGTCGCTGCCGGGGATTTGTTGCCTGAGGAAAGGAATCCTTGTGCCGTTGCCCACGACAATGTCATCGCAATCAGAGAATGCTTCGAAGAGGCTGTACTTGAACGTGACCGTGCATTTCGCGCTGTTGTCGGCTATGAGTGCCAGTGCATCGGCAAGCAGCTTGGCGGCGGCGACGGCTTTCGGCTTGTCGTCGGCGGACAAACTGTTTATCCACTCCTTGGCCTCGCCGGGCGTCATCTTCGCAATGGCCGAATACGACGGCGGGTAACCCCAGCTGTGGAAGAAGTACAGCCAATTTATGTATCCCGAGACCTCAGCAAGGCCGTAATGCAGCGTTTCGCTCTTTAATGCTATTACGTTCATGGTATTCAATTCAGGTTCAGGTAGAAATCTTTTGTCAACTCTTTGTATTGCCGCGTGTAGTTGCCAACGCTGTCTTTTATGATAATTGTTTCAGAAAGGATAGCGCGTACCTTTCTCCGCAACTCAAGTATTACCCTTTTCGGCTGCTTGCCTTCCTTGGTGATGACGGGTATCCTTCTTGCCAGGCAGAGCTTGCAGTTGACGGCCTCCCGCATCAGTTTGTCTTCAAAGTCGTTGGGGATGATGAGCATGCATGCCCCGTCGGTATCCATGAGCCGGTCAATAGACGCGGCGAGGCCGGCGTAGTTAAGCGTCTCGTCGTGCCTTGCCATGTCTTTCGCGCTGTTGCCGCTCTTCTCCAAGTTCTCGTAATAGGGCGGATTGCTTATTACGAAATCAAACTTCAGCGCCGGGTTGAACTCCATGATGTCGGCATGCACCATGTTTATCCTTTCGCCCCACGGCGATGCCTTGGCATTGGCAAGGGCGTCGTTGAATGCCCCAGCGTTGATCTCAACCCCCGTTATCATAGCTTTGGGCGATTTCTGGGCAGCCATAATCGAGAGTAGTCCCGTTCCAGCTCCAATGTCAAGGATGTTTCCCGACTCGGGGAAATGCGCCACCGCCCCCAGCAGGACAGAATCGGTGCCTACTCCCATAGCCGACGAGCCCTGCCTTATCGTGAATTGCTTGAAATCGAAAGAATCTTTCGCCATCCTCCAAATTTTGCCGTTGCCGCTGAAGAAATGCCCCAAAGCTATGCTTTTTTCTCCGGTTCGGCAATCATTTGCACTTTCGGGCAGATGTTCTTGCGGCTTTCGGCTGTTCGTTCTTCTTGCTAGGGTCACGCATTTCATGTAATATTGCCGTGCCTTGCATGCAGCATTCTGCCAGCGGAGGCACAAACTTGCTTTTGCCGAACATTTGGCGGGGCAAAGGTAATTCAACGAGGAGCAAAGTTTATGAGATATGTGATTGTTGGCGGTTCGGCCGGGGGTGCTACTGCGGCTGCCCGCCTTCGCAGGAACACCGAGGCCGGCGATATTATTTTGTTCGAGAAAGGCGCTTGCATCTCGCCTGCGAGTTGCGGCCTGCCCTACTATGTAGGCGGTCTGATACCCGGGCGCGGCAGTTTGTTCGTCCAGACCCCAGAATCGTTTTCAAGGCGTTACCGCATCGATGTCAGGACGTTGTCTGAGGTTACTAGCATCGACACGGCTGCCAAGACGGTTTCCGTGCGGCGCGCCGACGGGTCGCAATACGTTGAGCCTTACGACAAGTTGCTCCTTTCGCCTGGCGCCTCCCCGCTTCGTCCTCGCTTGCCGGGGATTGATGCCGAAGGGATTTTCACCCTGCGCGACGCTAATGATGCCGTCGGCATCAGGGAATACGCCGCCCGCCCGCATGTGAGGAGGGCGGTGGTAGTTGGTGGCGGCTTCATCGGACTTGAGATGGCCGAGAACCTGCGCATTGCCGGCTTGGAGGTCGACCTTGTAGAACAATCGAGGCAAGTGATGGCTTCGCTTGACTGCTCGATGGCCGCGCTTATCCATGAGCATTTGTTGCAGAATGGGGTTCGCCTGCATCTGGGCAGGACTGTTACGGGCTTCATCCACCAACCCGACGGCAGCCTTGGCGTGTCGTTGAATCCGGGCTGTATGATTGCCACCGACTTGGCAGTCCTCTCGATAGGCGTGCGTGCCGAAACTACTCTTGCACTGGCAGCGGGTCTGAAAATCGGCGAGGAGCATGGCATAGCGGTGAATGAGTTCCTGCAAACGTCTGATGAATCGGTATTTGCGGTTGGCGATGCCATTGAGTTCCCCCACCCTTTGACCGGCAAGCCTTGGATCAATTTCCTTGCAGGCCCTGCAAATCGCCAGGCTCGCATTGCGGCCGACAACATGGTTTTCGGCAACCGCGTGCGCTACGAAGGTTCGATTGGCACGTCGATAGCCAAGGTTTTCGGCCTTGCGGTAGCATCTGCTGGCCTTCCTGCCAAGGTATTGAAGCAGTGCGGCCTGCCCTGTTTGTCGGCTACCATCCATCCGTTGTCGAGCGCAGGCTACTATCCAGGTGCTGCCCCGTTGTCGGTAAAAATAACTTTCGCGCCCGATACCGGCCGTCTTTATGGCGCGCAGGTTGTTGGCAGCCGGGGTGTTGACAAGCGCATCGACGCATTTGCCTTCGCTATAAAACACGGTTGCACTGTCGATGATTTGGCAGGGATAGAGCATGCATATTCTCCTCCTTTCTCGACAGCTAAGGATCCTGTCGCCATGGCGGGATATGTTGCCGGCAACATCCTTTGCGGCAGGATGACACCTATTTATTGGCATGAGATTGACGGTGCGGCTCAGGTCGCGACGCTTGTTGACGTACGCACCGCCCGTGAATATTCGGCGGGGCATATCAGCGGTTCCGTCAACATCCCCCTTGACGAGCTGCGCGAAAGGTTGTGCGAAGTGCCGTCAGGCAAGCCAGTAATCGTTTACTGTGCCGTAGGCATGCGCGGCTACTTGGCATCGAATATCCTTAAGGCAAACTGTTACAGCGATGTCTGCAACCTTGTCGGGGGTTACAAAACCTACCGTGCTGCCAAGGAGTTCGGCTATGCGTATGGTGAGGTACGAGACGATGGCGCGTTGGATGCCGTCTGACCTTTCGCATCAAAACTTTATCAAACATCTTGTTTATGGAACATACATCAACGAACAAACATCCTTTGTCGCTATTCAAGCATTGCCCGAGGTGCGGTGGGCATTTCGCCGCCAACGATTGGAAGTCGATGCGATGCGCCACATGCGGTTTCGTTTACTATGCCAACGCCTCGGCAGCTACTGTCGCTTTAGTGGGCGACGGGCGCGGCGGGTTGCTTGTGACCGAACGTGCCTTCGAGCCAGCCAAGGGGACGCTTGACCTGCCCGGCGGCTTTGTCGACATTGGCGAGACGGCCGAGGAAGGTGTAGTCCGCGAAGTGTTCGAGGAGACCTCGCTCACCGTTGTCGAGGCTCGCTATCTGTTTTCGTTGACCAATTGCTATTCGTACAGCGGTTTCGTTGTGCGCACCCTTGACCTCTTTTTCGCTTGCCGCGTTGATGACCTCTCTCCTCTCTCTGCCCGCGACGATGCTTCTATGTCACGCTTTGTTAAGATAGATGAGTTAGAACCTGGCGATTTCGGCTTGCATTCTGTCAGGGAGGGAATCAAGATGATCAAAGACGGCAGAGTGACGTTCGGATAGCTGCCGACACCTCCAATAGATTGTTTATAGAATTGCAATTCACTGAATCTATGCTGAAAGCCAAGGGAAAACTAAAATCCCCAACACCCAAAAAGAGTTCTTCAAAAATATAGCTTAATTTTGTTGCATTTGCCATTGGACACTGTAACTGTTGCATGAGACGCATCCTTGATAATAAAAACATCAAATACCACCTTTTCATTGTTCTGCTCACATTGACATACGGGGCAACCGCAACAATTGCAGAACTCTATGACTCGCCTTTTGATTCGTTCAGGGACTTTGCCATATTGTCAATCCAGGGATTTGCGTTGGCCTGCGCCGCCTATTCATTGTTCATGCTGCTGGCCTTGAACCGTTGGGTTTTCGCGGTGGCCTTTCCGGTGCTCATGTTTGCCACGTCAATCATGGTTTATTTCCGCTATACGGCAGGAATAACCTTGACACCTATGATTATCGAGCTTTGCACGGTGAACGGACCGGACATGGCGTTCACGCTTGTCAGCTTTTGGCTTGTTGCGTCAATTGTCCTTTCATTGGCATATTCAGCTTTTGCCATCTGGCTGCGTTTCAAATCAGTCCCCTCACCGGATTTTCTGCCAAACTTATTAGCAGGTCTGTTGCTCCTTGCCTTGTTCAACGGGATAGTTCCGCGTTTGAAGCGTTCAATTTCCGAACGTATGCCTTTTTCGTTCTACTATTGCATGAATAATTTCCTTATCAACCGCACGACGGCAAAGGCCGAACGTCCCGCGTTTGACATGCCCGCTGTTTGCCATGCCGACACGCTCACTGTTGTGCTGGTCATCGGGGAATCGACCAGAGCCGACCATCTGCAATTAAACGGCTACGAACGTCAAACAACGCCTTGCCTTGCATCCGACACATCGGTAGTCTCAATACCCCACATGTTCACACGCGAAATATTCACCCACACAAGCGTGCCGCAAATGCTGACGCGGGCTGACGTATCAAATCCGGATCTTGCATATAAGGAGCGTTCATTCATTGATTTGTTCAAAAAGGCTGGTTTCCGAACCGCATGGATAGCCAACCAAGATGCCGTCAAGAACTACGTTTACTTCATGAACGAATGTGATACATTGCTCTATGCAAACAGCGGCAAGTCGGTGTATGTGTTCGATAAATGGTTTGACAGCGACGTTCTGCCTTATTTTGACGATGAGATGTCACGCCGGGAGCCTTTGAAACTGATTATAATCCACAGCATAGGGTCACATTGGTGGTATGAGTCACATTACGATGACGATTCCCGCCACTTCAAACCGGTGATAAAAACGCGCGTTGTTTCATCTTGCACCGATGAGGAACTTGTCAACTCCTATGACAACACCATAGTCAACACCGACAAATTCCTAATGACCATAATCAACAGGATAAAAGGGGAACGCGCTTTGATGATATATTTGTCCGACCACGGCGAATCGCTTGGGGAAGACGGGTTTTATCTTCATGCTGCCGACCATTGGACATTGCATTGGCCGGCTTGCATAGTGTGGATGTCAGAGCAATACTCCATCTCATTTCCAGAAAAGGCAAAAGCCTTGCGCGCAAACGCCAATGGCGACCATACCACCGATTTCCTTTTCCACAGCATTTTGTCTGGAGCAGACATCAACACCGCATATATCGTTGACAGTCTAAACATCTTCGCCCATGGAAACAGAAACAACTAAACGCATCATTTGGGTCGACTTTGCCAAAGTGTTCCTTATCTATTTGGTTACGTTAGCCCATGTCCCTATCTACAAACCGATCCAAGACACACTTCGTTGTTTCCTTATCCCGGCTTTTTTCTTCCTCTCAGGATATTTCTTCTCATACGAGAAATACCCGCACTATCTGCCGTTCCTTCGCAGGGGATTGAAGAGATTGATTGTTCCCTACATATCCTTAGCACTTATCACATACGTTTTTTGGCTATTGGTAGGCAGGCATTTCGGCGAAGACGCCAATGCCGGAACCGCTTGGTGGTCGCCTCTTCTGGCAACAGCACTTGGCTATGGAAAAGAGATGGTGCAGTCAGTGCCATTGTGGTTCGTCATGGCATTGTTTGTCGCTGAAAACATATTTTGGTTTGCCGGACGTTTGTTCATGAACAACCGCTTCGCATTGCTTGCTCTGCTCTTCGCCATTGGATGGGCAAACTACCGTTTCGTCAACCTGCCTTTGCCCTTCGAACTGAACGCCGCATTAGCATGCATCCCATTCTACCTTTTTGGCATGATGGCCAGAAAAAAACCGCGATTGATGCCTCAAACATGGTTGACGTTCGTTGCCGGGGCTGCCTGCGTCGCCATAGCTGCAATTTTCAACGACACTGTTATTGTAATTGCAGGACGTTACGGCTATTACCCGCTTTTCATCATTGGCGCAATCGGGGGGATATATGCAACCGTCGCCTTGTGCA
>CAZWPW010000102.1:0-6550 GCA_964635525.1 uncultured Bacteroidaceae bacterium | reverse complement strand
CGGGCAAAGCACAAAGAACAACGCACGCACGCGCAAAGGAAAGAGAAAAACAGTCGCAAACAAGAAGAAAGCTACTAAATAATAATTGTTGATATGGCAAAGAAAGCAGTTGCAGCAAAAAAAAGAAATGTTAGGGTAGAAGCCAACGGGCAGTTACACATACATTCATCCTTCAACAACATCATAGTCACACTGACAAACCTCGAAGGCCAAGTGATTTCATGGTCATCAGCAGGCAAGATGGGATTCAGAGGATCAAAGAAGAACACGCCATACGCCGCACAAATGGCAGCGCAAGATTGCGCGAAAGTAGCCTATGACCTTGGATTAAGGAAAGTCAAAGCCTATGTAAAAGGACCAGGCAACGGACGCGAATCTGCAATCAGGACAGTTCACGGAGCTGGCATAGAAGTTACCGAAATAATTGATGTGACACCGCTTCCACACAATGGATGCCGCCCGCCAAAAAGGCGTAGAGTTTAAACAAAAGACATTACGAGCCAGTTTAAATTATAAGACACCTCTTGCAACCTTGGCTGCAACAAATAGAAAGCATTGCATAAGAACAAATTAATAAAACAAAGATGGCTAGATATATTGGACCTAAAACAAAAATAGCAAGGAAATTCGGTGAAGCGATATTTGGTCCCGACAAGTATTTCTCGCGCAGGAACTACCCTCCTGGGCAGCATGGAAACAACAGACGCAAGAAAACATCGGAATACGGAATCCAATTGCGCGAAAAGCAAAAAGCAAAATACACCTACGGGCTGTTAGAAAGGCAGTTCCGCAACTTGTTCCTCAAAGCCGAACGCTCTAAAGGCATTACGGGTGAGGTGCTGCTGCAATTGCTTGAGAGCCGTTTGGACAACATAGTTTACCGCCTCGGGCTTGCAAAAACACGTGCAGGAGCGCGGCAATTAGTTTCGCACAGGCACATAACTGTCGACGGAAGGGTAGTGAACATACCATCTTTCTCGCTTAAGCCAGGCCAACTCGTTGCTGTACGCGAGAAGTCAAAGTCATTGGAAGTCATAGCTGATTCATTGGCAGGCTTTAACCATAGCAAATACCCGTGGCTTGAATGGGACGCGGCATCGCTAACAGGAAAATACCTCCACATACCCGAACGCGCCGACATACCTGAAAACATAAAAGAGCAGTTGATTGTCGAGTTGTACTCAAAATAATAATTAATTCCATGGCAATTTTAGCGTTTCAACAACCAGACAAAGTCCTGATGTTGGAGGCCGATTCCAAGTTTGGAAAATTTGAATTCAGGCCATTGGAACCAGGATTTGGGACAACAGTCGGCAATGCCTTGCGCAGGATTCTGCTATCTTCACTTGAAGGGTTCGCCATCAACACTATACGCATAGCAGGAGTAGAACATGAGTTTGCAACAATCCCAGGCGTCAAAGAGGATGTGACGAACATCATCTTGAACCTTAAGCAAGTAAGGTTCAAGAGGATAGTCCAGGAGTTCGAAGAAGAAAAGGCTGCACTGACAATAGAAAATGCATCTGAATTCAAAGCAGGCGATATAAATAAACAACTCACCGGATTCGAAGTGCTGAACCCGGAATTGGTGATTTGCCACCTTGACCCAAAAACATCATTGTCAATTGAGCTGACCATCAACAAGGGCAGAGGTTATGTGCCATACTCTGAAAACCAAGAGTTTTGCACCGACCCCACAATGATAGCCATAGATTCAATCTACACACCGATACGCAACGTCAAGTACACCGTTGAAAACTACCGTGTAGAGCAAAAGACAGACTACGAAAAGTTGATAATCGAAATATCAACCGATGGCTCGATACATCCAAAGGATGCATTGAAGCAAGCGGCAAACATTCTTATCTGCCATTTCAAGCTCTTTACTGACGAAAAGATATCAATAGACACGTCTGATAGCGAGAGCAATGATGAATTTGACGAAAGCGTTTTGCACATGCGTCAACTACTCAAGACGAAACTCATCGATATGGATCTCTCGGTCAGAGCTTTGAACTGCTTGAAGGCCGCAGAAGTAGAGACTTTGGGCGATTTGGTGCAATACAACAAAACCGACCTGCTCAAATTCCGCAATTTTGGCAAGAAATCACTCACCGAACTCGACGAATTGCTCGAAAGCTTGAATCTGTCGTTCGGAACTGACATTTCGAAATATAAATTAGATAAAGAATAAAGATGAGACACAATAAGAAATTCAAGCATCTCAGCCGAACGGCTTCACATCGCAAGGCAATGTTGGCAAACATGTCAATATCGTTGATAACGCATAAGAGGATAACGACAACTCTTGCAAAGGCAAAAGCACTCAGGAAGTACGTAGAGCCATTGTTGACCAAATCAAAGAGCGACACGACAAATGCACGGCGGCTAGTTTTCAAGCACCTGCAAAACAAATATGCCGTTACTGAATTGTTCAAAGAAATATCGACTAAACTGGCAGACCGCCCAGGAGGGTATACACGAATTATAAAACTTGGGGCAAGGCAAGGCGATGCCGCAGAAATGTGTTTCATAGAACTCGTTGACTATAACGACAACATGAAAAAAGATGCTGCCAAGAAGTCAACACGCACGCGCCGCTCAAAGAAGAAAACAACCGAAGCTATAGAAAACCAGCAGCAAGCAGTGGAAGAGAAAGTTCAGGAGGATACAACCGAACAAGCAGCCCCAGCAGATGCTGAATGATAAAGCAAAGCAAGAACACCACCTCCGCAAACCGCCATGGCGGTTTGCGGTTTTTTCATGCCAATGCTAAATTTGCAACAACCTTTAACTCGCTTCCTATGGAACTTGCCATCATCGACCCCAATACACTGGCATCTGAAGGTTTACAGTCGCTAATTGCGCAAGTCGCTCCAAAAGCAGTAGTGCGCAGCTTCCCCGATTTCGGCGCATTTGTCGACGACACACCCGACATGTACGACCTTACTTTCGTCACATCACAAATCTATTTGCTTCACAACTGGTTCTTTCTTCCCCGCAAGTCGAAAACAGTTATCCTCATGAACGGGCTGCATGGGGCAATACCGCAATCATCGCATTTGATGCTAGACACGAACGCCAATAAAAAGAGAATAACCGACGCTCTTGTTTCAATCATGCGCGGCAAGAGGACACCAGGAGTAGACGGAGAGCCATGGGACGACTTGACCTCAAGGGAAATCGAAGTGCTCGTGGCAATAGTGCGAGGGATGCAGAACAAGGAAATCGCCGCAAGGCTCAATATAAGCCTGACGACAGTCATAACACATCGCAAAAACATCACCTCGAAGTTGGGGATAAAATCGGTCTCGGGACTGACCATCTATGCCATAGCAAGCGGCTACGTTGCAGCCGACTCAGTCTGAATGCAAAGCTATGCACACCAAATCAAAGCTTCCAGCTTATTGCCATACGCTGCATTAATGTCCAGTGTAGCGTGGCGTTGAGAGCAATCCGAGCAGCATAATCATTTCCATTTCGCTAATTGCTTTGGGTCGGTTTTCTTTGCCCTGCAAAGCTCGATGAGAGGTTTGCCGGTATAGTGCAGCGCGGCCGATAAGACAATGGTAGCCGCTGCCACGGAAAGGATGAACACCCCGGAACTTGCCTCAGGGAACATTGCACTCATGAACTCAATTACCACCATATGCGAAAGAAAAACCTCGTAGTAGATGTCACCGAAAAACGACATTGCCCTGTTCCCCCACGTGCGGTTTGACGAGACGATGAAAACAAGAGTGACGATAGCTGCCCCGAGGACAATCTTGAGCAAGTATTCGCACCAGAAGTACACGTGCTTGTACCCTACGTAGAGCACGCCCAGAAGGAGGCTCACTGCCAGGAACGTTGCAATGTTCCATACCCTTGGCTTGATGAACTCCTTTATCTTGCCGAAGTTGTGATAGAGGAGCATCCCCCACACGAGGCCCATCCTCTCATAAGGCCATGCCCTTGACGAGGGGTCGTTGAGCAAATAGTCTAGTAGGCTTGAAATAGTCACGCCCGCAACAACGATTACGTTGCCTGCCGTTTCGCCGTAAAACCTTTTCCCGTGGTGGACAACGTAAAAGAATAAATAGTACTGCAGCAGCACTGAGATGTAAGGGTCAATGAAAATCAAATCCTTGGCATTGAATTGCCCGGAGGTGAACTTGTGTATGCAGAAGGCGCAAATATTCACCAAAATGCCAGGGATGAGCAGCGAGGCGAGCCTGTTCCTCCAGAAGGTTTTCATGTAGCCGGCTTTCCTGTCGGCGCAAAGGCTTATGCCGTATCCGGTCATCATGAAGAACAGCGTCACCCTGACATACCCGAAGCTGCTCAAGGCGTCCTGGAACATGTTTTTGAACTCCTCGGGCGTGTGGCCTATGACAATGAAGATGCAGCACAGCCCTTTGAGCACCGTAGTGTAGTCCTTGGAGAAGAAAAAATCGCCGCTTCTGTCTGGTTTGTTCCCGTAGAACAAAATAACAAGCATGGCAAGGGGCAGCAGAGCCGTGAGAAGGTAGTCAAGCATCGGCAATGTCGTTACGTTTGCCAAGCCGCCCCGCCAGGTCAAGTTGCGGGCAGGCTTGGTGAATTATGTATAAGAAGTCAATGTAGAACATGTTTCCACAAAATTAAATCCGGCATTATGTGTGTTTTGCTTGCAAAGAGCGGATTTGCCGCGCCGGTTGAGCTTGACGCATGCATGCCTTGCCGCCACACCGGGCTTAACTGCGGAGCTTGAACTCGAAGCGCGGGTCGGTCATCTTCACGTAATCGGCGATGTCGTGGCTCTCGATGATTTGCTGCACGGTTTTCGCGTATGCCTCCGCCCCGCACGATGCTTCAACGATACACCGGCAAGTCATTTCCGTCGCGCTTTGCGGGAAGTGGCCGCTGCGCGGGTCATGGTCGTAAAACCAGATTGTAATCTGTGTTTCGTACGTCCCTGGCCTCCTTTCCATAAGCCTTTTGATTTTGCTGCGGTCATTTGCCGAGCGTGCCATTATCTGCCTGCTTCTTTCGTCTTCGCTCCTTTTGTGCCGTTCAGCCTCCCGCCTGAGATGCTCCTCTTGGTGTTGCTGCAAAGTCTCGCCTAGCGCGTCGTACACTCTGATTCTGTTTCTCCCGCAGCCGGTTGTGGCAAGCGAGCGTATATCCCCGCCGTGGAAGTCCTTCCTGCCTGCGAACAAATCGTCAAGCAGCTTCTCAGTGTGTTCGTTGCAGGATATCCCTTCCAATGAATTGATGAATTCCTTGGCTTGCGAGGGATTTTGGCACAGAGCAGCCTTGTCGAAGTATACGAACACTTTCTTCATCGTCTGACGGCATTCTCGCTTTCGAGGCATTGGCAAAGGAGCGCGAGGCAACGAGTCGCCCCGCGCTCCTTGCCCCGCGCTTGCCCTGTCGTGTTATTGGATGTTCGGGTTAAGCTTGTTCCATTCGCCGATAGGCGGAAGCACGCCCATGTTTATCACCTCGTCCCTCAATTCGCAAAGGTGCTTGTAGCTTGCGGCGAGTTCGGCGTGTTCCTCCGGCGTGCCGCTGACTTCCTTGTAGTTGGCTCCGTCCTTGGTGATAGATGTTTCCATTGCCATCATGATGTTGTGGAACTCATCATTGTTCACATACACCCCGGCAGGCCAGCGGAAAGCCGGGCCGCCCATTGCCGCCGCAATCATTTCGATTGACACGTAGGCCGGGCTTTGGAACGACGAGCGCCCGCGCAGGTCGATGATATTTTTTCCACCCTGTATGACGCGTTGCTTCAATGCTTTCCAGTCCTCTTCCGGAAGTTTGTCAGTGCCAATGAGCGATGACAGGGGTTGCCCCGCTACCGTTGTAGTCGATGCGAACACCGCCATTTGCTCTCCGTGGCCGCCGTAGGTGCGGCAGTTTTTGACTTCAGACGAGGGAAGCTTGAAGTATTTGCAAAGCTCTGACCTCAAGCGAGTGCTGTCAAGCGCCGCAAGGGTAGTGACTTGCGTCGGCTTCAGGCCCGAATAAAGCAACGTTATCAGGCCGGTGATGTCGGCCGGGTTGAAGATGACCACGACATGCTCGACATTAGGGCAATACTTGCGGATGTTTTTGCCAAGCTCCTCGGCTATCGCAGCGTTGCCTTTAAGCAAATCTTCGCGCGTCATGCCAGCCTTGCGGGCAGCGCCTCCTGACGAGACGATGAAACTCGAGCCCGTGAAAGCCTCCTCTACATCGGTGGTGAAGGTGATGTTGGCACCTTCGAAGCCGCAGTGGAACATCTCTTCGGCAACGCCCTCAAGTGCCGGGCCGAAGGGGTCGTAGAGGCAAATGTTAGGGGTCAGTCTCATCATCAATGCCGTTTGAGCCATGTTTGAACCAATCATGCCAGCAGCGCCGACGATGGTCAACTTCTTGTCAGTTAGGTAATTCATAATTTGTAAACTTAAGCAGGTTAAATGTTTTGTCAACTTTGGAGCAAATGTAGGAATATCTTCACAAAACATGAGGCCTTGCCGTAGCTTTTCACAATAATTAAGCGGGGCAGATGCCGATTGGATAGCATTATTGCACACTGCGATGA
>CAZWPW010000101.1:0-6612 GCA_964635525.1 uncultured Bacteroidaceae bacterium | reverse complement strand
CACCAGCTCAACCCCGCATTTGACAACGAGAATATTTATTTCAGCTTCCCCGGGCTTGGGAACATCTACGCCAATATCGAGTCAAACTTGGGATTGTCAACATTCCTATACGACAGCAGCGACCCGGAATACGACTTGACAACGTTCCTTGATCCGTCAGTCGATTCAGAGGTGTTCGCAAATAAGTTGAAACGCATCAACAGGTTTGGAGCGAACATCAACCTGCAAATCTTTTCGGCAGGGTTCAAAGTGGCAAAAGGGTACATGACCTTAGACATCGGCATGAAAAGCAGCATGGCATCGAACTTGCCCAAGGATCTGTTCACTCTCATGAAAAACGGAATAGACTTAAGCGGGACAACAGTTTGCAACTTCAACGACCTCTCATTCAGCGCGTATGCATACGGCGAAATAGGCGTGGGGTATTCGTATCCAATCACTGAGAATCTGCGCGTCGGCGGAAAAGCCAAGATACTCATTGGAGGAGCATACGCCAAGGTGTACTATGATCAGTTGACCATGTCTCTGAACCAAGGCCAATGGCAGGTTACCTCCCAAGGCTACTTCGACTTGGCCGCTCCAAAAACCACATTTGGAGAAACAGAGGAGGACGGCTACAACAGGGTTGGCGACATCACTGGCGGCGCGCCAATGTCGCTCTCAGGCGGAGGGATGGCATTCGACCTCGGGGCGGCGTGGAAAGTGATAGATGGGCTTGAATTGTCAGCCTCACTGCTCGACGTAGGATTCTTGAAATGGAAAAACATCAACCATGCAGTCTCAGGAGGTGAATACACATTCAACGGATTCAATATCATACAAGAAAGCATCGATGGCGAAGATGTCGACAACAGCTACATAGAACAATTGAAACGGATGCGAGACGACCTCGAAGACTTGTTCCTCCTCAGGAAACAGGACAACAAAATAAGCAGAGTCAAAGCTTTGGCAGCAACGCTGAACATAGCAGCCGAATATGAAATGCCATTCTACAGAAACCTGTCGGCAGGATTCCTTTCGACGACACGCATAGCAGGCAGCATCACAACAACCGAAGGGCGGTTTTATGCCAACATCAACCCCTGGCCGATCTTCAGCATGTCGGTTAACTATGCCATATCCTCATACGGGTCGAGCTTCGGCTGGATTTTGAACCTGCACCCTAAATACTTCAACTTTTTCATAGGCTCTGACAGCCAATTCTTCAAGGTAGATTCGGATATGTTAATGTTAGGCGTCAAAAGGGTTAACATGAGCGCCAGCTTAGGAATAAACTTCACCATATGAGAAAAATCAAAACCTAAACCAAAGAGCTTAAATACCTAAAATAAACCAACAAAACCAAACAACCCATATAGGAAAACTACATATCTTTGCATCCATGTTTGATGCTTTAGATATATTCTACAAAGGGTTGATTATTGGCATAGTAGTTTCAGCACCTCTCGGGCCTGTTGGAGTGCTTTGCATACAAAGGACTTTGAACAAGGGACGGTGGTACGGGTTCGTAACCGGAGTCGGAGCGGCAATGAGTGACTTGACATACGCACTCATCACCGGCTTCGGGATGAGCCTGGTAGCTGATTTCCTTTCACAACACATCAAAGCATTGCAAATACTAGGGTCGATAATGCTCTTCGTATTCGGCTTATACACTTTCAAAAGCAAACCTAAGAGGTCAATCCGCCCAAGCTCAGGAGTGAAAGGAACTTACATGCACAACCTCGCCACGGCATTCATGCTGACACTGTCAAACCCACTAATCATATTCCTGTTCATAGGCCTGTACGCAAGGTTCGGTTTCCTTTCACCCGAAGAAACAATCTTCGAACACGTGGCAGGATACTGCTCAATAGCTGCCGGAGCATTGCTGTGGTGGTTCGTTACAACATACGCCATCAACAAAGTCAAGAAACGGTTCGACGTAAGGGGAATATGGACCATCAACAGGGGAATAGGAATAATGGTCATGCTCATTTCGGCCATAGCACTGACACTCACCTGCACAGGGAAATCATTATACTGAGAATAAATAAATGTACATTTCAAAGCAACTCAGGGATACAAACATCGCCGAGTACCTGATTTACATGTGGCAAATTGAGGATCAAATCAGGGCAGCAGGCTTGGACTTGGACAAGATAAAAAAAAGCATCATCGACAAATATGACATCGACAACAAGCACAAAGACGAACTCGCACAATGGTACAGCAACCTCATCGAAATGATGAGGATGGAAAACGTCGCACAGTGCGGTCACCTGCAAATAAACAAAAACGTGCTTGCCAATTTAGTCGAACTCAACGCACGCCTGCTGGCCTCAACAAAAGAACCTTTCTACAACGCAGCCTACTTCAAAGCTCTGCCTTACATAATCGAGCTAAGGCAGAAATCAACCGGCAAGAACCCGGCAGATATAGAAATCTGCTTTGAAGCACTGTACGGGATGTTGCTGCTCAAACTGCAAAAGAAAGAAATAAGCGAAGCAACACAGGCAGCAATGAAAGAAATAACAAACCTCGTGTCAATGCTCGCAAATTACTACAATAAGGAAAAACGCGGGGAACTCGACCTCGACGCCTAACAACAAAAGACTATGAACAAAGAAATAAGCAGGAGAAGGACTTTCGCCATCGTCTCACACCCTGACGCAGGAAAAACAACACTGACAGAAAAATTGCTGCTCTTCGGAGGACAAATACAAGTCGCAGGGGCAGTCAAAAGCAACAAAATACGGAAAACAGCAACCAGCGACTGGATGGAAATCGAAAAGCAAAGAGGCATATCGGTGACCACTTCGGTCATGGAGTTCGATTACAATGAATACAAAATCAACATACTTGACACGCCAGGACATCAAGACTTCGCCGAAGACACATACCGCACACTAACGGCAGTCGACAGCGTCATAATAGTTATCGACAGCGCAAAAGGAGTAGAAGCGCAAACAAGAAAGCTCATGGAAGTGTGCAGGATGAGGAAAACACCGGTAATCATCTTCATCAACAAAATGGACAGGGAAGGACGAGAAGCCTTCGAACTGCTTGACGAGGCAGAACAAGAACTGAAAATAAAAACACGGCCGCTATCATGGCCAATTGAACAAGGGCAACGCTTCAAAGGCGTATACAACATATTCGAGCAAAAACTCGATCTCTATACACCAAGCAAGCAAACAGTAACCGAGAAAAAAGAAATCGACATCAACACAACAGAACTCGAAAACAACATCGGAGTCGAACTTGCAGCCAAGCTGCGCGCCGACCTCGAATTGATAGAAGGCGTATACCCGGCATTCGACATGAACGAATACCTCGACGGAAACCTGGCACCGGTGTTCTTCGGCTCAGCGCTGAACAACTTCGGAGTCAAGGAACTGCTCGATTGTTTCGTCAAGATAGCACCATGCCCACGCCCCGTAATGGCTGAAGAACGCCAAGTGCGGCCGGAAGAAGAAAAGTTCACGGGATTCATATTCAAAATAACCGCAAACATCGACCCGAACCACCGCTCGTGCGTGGCATTCTGCAAAGTATGCTCAGGACGCTTCATCAGGAACGCACCATACAAACACGTAAGGCAAAACAAAGTGATGCGATTCTCCTCGCCAACCCAATTCATGGCGCAAAAGAAAAGCACAATAGACGAAGCATGGGCAGGAGACATAATAGGACTGCCCGACAACGGGAACTTCAAAATCGGAGACACGCTCACTGAAGGAGAAACACTGCATTTCAAAGGGCTGCCGAGCTTCTCGCCGGAACTATTCAAATACATCGAAAACGACGACCCGATGAAAGCCAAGCAACTAAACAAAGGTATCGACCAATTGATGGACGAAGGCGTGGCGCAACTCTTCGTAAACCAATACAACGGAAGGAAAATAATAGGCACCGTAGGGCAACTGCAATTCGAAGTCATACAATACAGGCTCGAACACGAATACAATGCCAAATGCCGATGGGAACCGCTGAACCTATACAAAGCATGCTGGATTGAAAGCGACGACGATGCCGAACTCGAAGCCTTCAAGAAACGAAAGCACCAATTCATCGCCAGCGACCGCAATGGAAGGGACGTGTTCCTCGCCGACAGCAACTACGTGCTGCAAATGGCGCAAAACGATTTCAAGCACATCAAATTCCACTTCACAAGCGAGTTCTGACAACATACGCCATGCCAACGGCAGCATGGGCAGAGTAAAACAATGGCGCACGCATTTTGTATGCATGCGCCATTGCCTGTGCAAGGGCAGAAGACTGGATGCCTCAATCCTCCTTCTGCGAAGCCTCGAATTCCTTGACTAAGCGGTCTTGGACATCAGTCGGCACAAGTTCGTAGTCAAAAAACTTCATGACAAACGAAGCGCGCCCGCCAGTCAACGAACTCAAAGCGGTCGAATACGACGACATCTCCTTCAACGGAACACGGGCATGTATCTTCTCGTAGCCTTTCTCGCTCGTCATACCCATAATCAAGGCGCGGCGGCCCTGCAAGTCGCCCATCACGTCACCCATCTTGTCGCTCGGGACGAATACTTCCACATCGTAAATCGGCTCAAGCAACTTGGGAGAGGCATTCTTGAAAGCCTCGCTGAACGCATTGCGGCCGGCAAGCATGAACGAGATTTCATTTGAATCAACAGGGTGCATCTTGCCATCGTAAACAATTACCCTGACATCGCGGGCGTAAGAACCCGTCAAAGGCCCCTGCTCCATGCGCGACATGATGCCCTTGAGTATTGCCGGCATGAAACGGAGGTCTATCGCGCCGCCAACGACGCTGTTGACGAACACGAGCTTGCCGCCCCACTCGAGGTCAATCTCCTCTTGGCCTTTGATGTTTATCTTGAACTCCTGCCCGTTGAATTTGTATGTGTCGGGAGTTGGCATGCCTTCCTTGTAAGGCTCTATTATAAGATGGACTTCGCCGAACTGCCCGGCGCCGCCCGATTGCTTCTTATGGCGGTAGTCGGCACGCGCCCCCTTGGTTATGGTTTCACGGTATGGGATGCGCGGTTCCTCGTAATTGACCATGATCTTGTCATTGTTCTCAAGCCTCCATTTGAGAGTGCGCAAGTGGAACTCTCCCTGCCCGTGGACAAGGGTCTGGCGCAATTCCTTCGACTGTTCCACGATCCACGTCGGATCTTCCTCGCGCATGCGGTTCAGTGAGGCCATCAGCTTCTCTGCCTCCGCTTCGTTGACGGCTTTTATGGCGCGTGTGTACTTGTGGTCGGGGTACTTGATGAAATCAAAGCGGTAACTGCAATCCTTGCCGTTGAGTGTGTTGCCCGTGCGCATGTCCTTGAGCTTGACCGTAGCGCCTATGTCGCCGGCATGCAGCTCAGTGACTTTGGTGCGGTTCGATCCCGCCACGACGAAGAGCTGTGATATGCGCTCCTTGGTATTCCTGTCGGCATTGTGCAAATCGTCTCCCTCGCGCACCGTGCCGCTCATGACCTTGAAATAGGAAACCTCGCCAATATGCGGCTCCACGCTGGTTTTGAAGAAGAACAACGACTCCGGGCCGTTGGAATCGTGAGGCACTTCCGTGCCTTCAGCATCCTTGACTGCAGGCATGTCGGAAACAAAGGGGACGACGTTGCCAAGGAACTCCATCAAGCGGCGCACGCCCATGTCTTTGCCTGCGCACACGCAGAAAAGCGGGAAGATGCTGCGCTTGGCCAAGCCCTTGCGGATGCCCTCGCGCATCTCGTCCTCGGTCAAAGTATCCTCCTCGAAGAACTTTTCCATCAACATGTCGTCGTTTTCGGCGGCAGCTTCCACCAAAGCTTTGTGGAGGGCGGTAGCCTTGTCCAGCTCACTGGCGGGGATTTCCTCTATTATTGGCGCGCCTCCCTCTGGCTTCCATGAATATTTCTTCATCAAAAGCACGTCGATCAACGAGTTGAAACCCGGGCCGCAATTCAGAGGGTACTGCACTGGCACGACTTTGTTGCCGTAAATGTCGCGCATGTGGTTAAGCACTTCATCGTAATCGCACTTGTCATTGTCCAACTGGTTAAGGAGGAAAATCACTGGCTTGCCGAGCTTTTCGGTGTGCCTGAAGTGGTTTTGCGTGCCTACTTCGGGGCCATACTGCCCGTTTACTAGGATAAGTGCCGTGTCAGTCACGTTCAGGGCCGTGACTGTCGCGCCTACGAAATCGTCAGAGCCGGGGCAATCGATGATGTTGAGCTTCTTGCCGTTCCATTCGACGTTGAAAACCGATGAAAAGACCGAGTATCCGTACTCGTGCTCAACGGGGAAATAATCACACACCGTGTTTTTTTGTTCAACCGACCCCCGGCGCTTGATGGTGCCGCTCTCGTAGAGCATGGCCTCGGCAAGGGTTGTTTTCCCCGATCCCGAACTGCCCAGCAGCGCAATGTTCTTGATCTCGTTAGTTTGGTATACTTTCATGACAATTTATGATTTAGCCGTAAACAAACATTTAATTTGTAAAGCGTGAAACATTATTACGCGAAACTATAAAAAACATCTGGTTTTTAAAGAAAACAGTCACGAAATTTTATGTACGGTGGATTAAAGTTACGAATGCAACCGTGTTGGCAAAGAAGCGAAAAAAACTTTGGCCGGGCAATCGAA
>CAZWPW010000100.1:0-6806 GCA_964635525.1 uncultured Bacteroidaceae bacterium | reverse complement strand
AACTATCTGACTGCCAATTGAGCGGCAAACGAGGCTCGAACTCGCGACCCTCAGCCTGGGAAGCGTTATAATAAACATGTAATTAATTTATTCACATACGTTTTTGTGTATAATTATATTATTTGGCCCTAATTTTGACCTCAGTAAAATCTTTTTTTAATGCAATCCCGTGCACATCAACCATACTAAAACAGTATAAAAATAGAATTCCCCTATTTTTCTTCCGATAATTCCTTGAGGTCATTTTCCACGCTGTCTTCCTTGGATATTGTGGCATCAAGCGAGACTGCCTGAAGCGTTGGGACACCGAACTTCATCAGGTCTACATAAAGCTTTATTTTTTCTTTGGGTTCCTGGATGCTTTTCCATGCGTCGACAGCTTCATCGAAGTTGTCTTCCAAGAACATGCTTATCCGTGCACGCAAGTCTTTCTTTACCCTGTTTGGTGTATTAGGCTTGCGTCCTCCCGTCTTCTTATGTCCTTTCTGAAACGGCATATTTCTGTCTCTTTATTGCTCTTCAACTGGCAGTTTATATACTTACGCTGCGAAGATAACGACCTATTTTTGCCTCATAACGATAAATAATGTAAATATGGGACTTTTAGGAGGAATCATCGGCGGCGTGACTTCCGCGGTGTCGGGCATAGCTGGCGGAATAGCCGGGCGGAAAGCTGCCAAAAGGAATGCGCGCATATTGGATGCGGCGGAAGACCGTGCGCAGGATTGGTATGACCAGGAATATTATTCGGACTTCACCCAGCGCAGTGACGCACAAGCTGCATTGAACCAAGCCCGGCAAATCCTGAACGAACGTTATAACCGTACGCAAGGTTCTGCAGCCGTGACAGGTGCCACGGATGAAAGCGTTGCCCAGCAGAAAGCAGCCAACAACCAGGTCATTACAGACGTGACAAGCAACATCGCTGAACGGGCGGACGCTTACAAGGAGCAGGTTCGTGCCAACTACGAGAATCAGATGTCTGCCATAGACGAGGCCCGCATGGGAATGAACAACCAAAGGGCGCAGAACGTGGCGACGGCAGCCGGCGGGCTTGCGCAGGCAGGACAAGCCCTTGGAAGTAATGTCGACGATAAGCTATTAAGCGGGACGAAACTTGGCAATAAATTGGGTGTATAGGCTATGGCTACTAATAGGATAGATGCAATCAATGAAAGAAGAGCCAGGAGGCAGGCTGCTCCTCCCGCTCCTCTCCCAACCACACCGGCCGGAGGGAATCCGGTTGTCCAAAGCGGAATCACCGATAATACGGATGCCAATTCCGCTCCTGTCCCTGTTATCAATCCCGAATCCACCACTCCGGAATCGTACCGCAGGGTTGCCCTCCAGAATATGGATGAGGAACAATTCAAGCGTGCGCAAGAGCGCATGAACGCTTCGGACAAGGAATACTGGAGTGAGCAGGCCAAGCTGAACCCGCTTAACACGTATGCCAACCTGAGGAATTATTTTGCCAGCGAGGAAACACCGGAAGAACAGCGCAAGCGTGAACGGCGTGAACAGTTGGGGCAAGTGTTTTCCAACCTTGGGAACCTGATAGGCAATGCCGCCAACCTGTACTATACGGCCAAGGGAGCTTACCCCGTCGACCTCAACACGGGAGCTTTTGCGGAAAACGAGCGCATGCAGCGCATCAAGGAGAAACGCGATGAACTGGATGCCAAAAGGGATGCCCTTCTGGCCAATGCCAAGGGTGACGACATACGCAATGCGTACAACCTGCGCCAGGCACGGGAGAAAGCGGCAGCCGACGCGGCAGAGAAACAGAAAGAGCGGGACTTGGATATGGCCAAATTCGGTATGAAACTTAAGGCCGACAATGACAGGTACGCCGCCGACCGTGAACTCAATGCAAAGAAAGCTGCGGAACAGGTACGTCACAACCGAGCGATGGAAGCCAATACGAGGAGTGCCCAAAACAAAGTGTTGGATAGCGGTGTGGCATCTGACGGGCATGTATACACTAGAAATTCCAAACTGTCCGATACGGAAGCCATCCAGCTTGTGCGCAAGTACATGACGGATGACGACCTTAAACGGTTTGAACGGGGGAAGACCGAGCTTAAGTATAATTGGGCAACCAGGCAGAATGAAGCGGTAGGGAAAACGTATATCGATTGGGATGCTGCGCTTGGCGAGGTCCTGCAAAGCGGCAAGGTATCACCCGAAGACCTGTCATCCCGCGGGTTTAGCCGCTCAGGCAGGGAAGGTGCAAGGCCGCAGAAAGATAGCGATAAGATATCATTAAAGGTTTTTGGCCCGTCTGTCGATTCCAAAAGCAAAATACAATAAGGATTAGGATTTATGGAACAAGGCAATCAAGACAATATAAGAACCTTGTATGACGCTCTCAAGGATAAGTATAACCTTGGTAGTGAAGAAGATTTCAGTGAGTCACTTAAGACTCCCGAGAACAGGAAGACCTTGTATGATGCCATCAGCGGTGAATACGAGTTAGGGAGTGAGGACGACTTCAACAGTTCGCTCGGTTACGGGATACAACCCGTGCAGGGCAGCAACAATCCTGCGCAGGTAAAGCACTACAGCCTGAAAGAACTCGCAGGGAAAGTACCGGCAGACATAGACGACATATCGCCTAACTGGACAGGAGACAGGAATGATGCCGAGTATGTATTGGCCAAACGGATGCAATCAATCCGTGATGCTTACAGAAAAGGGGAGCTTGACTTCGGGATACCAGAGGAGGAGAAAAGGCTGGATAAGCAATATAAACCCAAGCAGGTTTCTTCGCGTCAGGATGTGTTTGAGAATTACCGCAACCGCTTTGCCCTGACAAAGCGCGGCGAAGAGCTGAACAATGAATATGCCGCAATCCAGCAAGAAACGGTCGGCAGGTATTCGGATGAATTCAGGGATACTCCGGAGTACAAGGCCATGGCAGGAAAGACTTATAAGACGGAAGAAGAGGCGGTCGAGGCAAACAGGAAATTGCAGGAACTGTTCATAGAAAAATACGGCGACCTCATCAAGAAAGACATGCAACCGTATGCCGACGCGCTGGACAAAGAAGTATTGAGAAGATACGGCAGCAGGATAAACGATGAGCAGACAGGCCTGGCCAAAGAAAACATATCGAAGTATCTCCGAGAGTCACTTGCCAATATCGACAAGGAACTGGACACTCCCCGTGAATCTTTGCCCATGCATAGCGTGCAGGCATTATTTATCCCCTCCACGGTTGCAGCCGCCGCCCAACGTTACGGCAACGCACAGACCAAGGAACGGCAAGACCGCTATACGGCATTAGTGGCCGCCCGCAATTTCCTGGACGACGCCAACAAGATAGTGGAAGAGGCTGGCAAGAAGGGTAAGACCAATTTTGTATCCGGCGCATTACGCGGCCTGCGCGACGGGGTCTTTGACCCGAACACATGGCTGATGGGCATATCGGAATTTTCTTATTACAACCTGTTACGCCAGGCTGCCGAGAAGGCGGAGAGCGGCGGGCAGTTGTCTTCCGAAGAGCAGCAACTCCTTGATGCGGCTGCCGTGAACATGGCCGTAAACGCATATTTCTCCTCCGACCTTGGCCGTGGCTACAAAGCCGGGAATGTGACAGCCGAGAGCATTCCCTTTATGCTCCAGTTTGCACTGAACCCGGTGTCGGCTGCAGGTAAAGGCATAGCCAAGGCTATACTGAAACATGGAATGAAACGTTTCGGGTTGAACACGGCCAAACGGACAGTATCCGGCAGTGTTGCCCATGCTGCCGCCCGCATTGCAGGTGATGCAGCTGCCGCTGCCGGCCTGACTGCAACGACAGGCATCGGAAATGTTGCCGCAGATGCGGAACAGAGGATGACGGGCAATGTCCGCTTCCGGGAAGATGAGGATGGAGGCATCCGTTATGACGGCCGTGAAGGTGCCGTGGGGACAGGCGAAGCAATAGCCCGTGCATTCGCTTCCACCTTTTTCGAGAACCAATCTGAAATGGTCGGAATTTACTTCGCCCCCGTAATGGCCGGCGTGTCCGGTTTGGTAAACCACTTGCCGGGTGTGAAGCAACTGTCAGCCTCCAAAACAGGTGAAATTTACCGTAGCATTAAGAACAACCCCACTTATAGAGAATTCACCAACCGCACGCAATGGCATGGTGCCATCGGCGAATATGCCGAGGAAGTGTACAACAACCTTGCCAGCGTGGCCATGGGTGACATGACAACGGAAGAACTTGTAGATCTGGATAACAACATCGACACTTTCCTGGGCGTCGGCTTGATGAGCGCGGTGTTCGGCGGTATCGGTGCTGCAGGATTTACTCGTGACCGCTATACGCTGAACCGTGCCATAAGACGGTTTGAATCCACGCTTTCGCCGGAAGAGATGGAACGTTGGAGTGAAGTCAAGCGCGTGGCGCAGAACGGGGATGTGGAAGGAGTGCGCGAGTTTGTGAAATACACCATGCGTGACAATGAACTTACAGCCCAGGAAAAGAAAGATGAAATCGAGTACATTTTCAACGTAATGCGTCAGGCTGCCATGGAGAACGTCGCAGCCGAACAGACAGAAGAATCCGTCCGGGCAGAGACGGAGGATATAATTTCTAACTCTGACACGCAGACAAATACTTATACAGAGTGCAACCGCATCGTGATGAATGACATTGGCGAACAGGTGGAAGTGCCCGGGCATATCGTCGGCTACATGGGCGGACAGCCTTTGTGGAAGCCTGACGGTGCAACAGCAGACACCGAAGCCATTCCCTTGAAGGAAGGCGAGTACAATCCGGAGAGCATCAAGTCAATGCCCACGCAGGAAGTCATTGACGAAACGGCTGCCGCCATCCGCGAGGATGCAGCCGTGCTGGCGCAGCGTGAAAGCACGTACAGCCCAGACATCGTGCCTTATAATCAACTTGAACCCGGCAAATCCTCCTTTTACGATAAAGACGGGAACTTATATGAAGTTGGGCTACTATATATTGATTCCAAGAACTTCATGATGTTGGTAACATCACCAGATGGAAAACAAATTGCTTCAAGACCTTTCTCGGAAGAGGAATATCTTTCTATTTGCCAAGCGCAGATTGACGCTCAGGAAGCTACACAATCGGAATACAGCCTGAACACCGAAATAACATTACGTGATGAGGCAGGCAATACCGTGCGTGGCAGCATTACCGCTGAGAAGAATGAGGACGGCCTGTATGAGGTACAGACTGAAAGCCCGATAAACGGGCGTAGTGTGAACCTTTTCACCCGTGAGGAGCTTGACCGGCTGCGGGTTGACCGCCCCGACGATGGACAACCGCCTTTAGGCGGTGCCGCTGCGGTTGTCGAAGAACGGCAAGATGGTAACAATGTTCCACAAAATATTCCAGAGAATGGTAACATTGGTACAGAAAATATTCCGCAGCCGCAGCAGAGTGCGATGGAGCGCATCCCAAAAGATGAAAAAGGAGAGCCGATATATGAACAGGCAGACCCTGATACAGCATGGGATGCCATCGTTGAGCAAACGAAGGGTGACGAAGCTATGGCGCAGAGCGTGGCCGACAGCATGGTAGCCGACAAGGAAGCCGAATTGAAAAAGGCAGAGAAAGCCAAGCCGAAAGGCGGGACAACTGTTGCCGAGAAGATTGCGGCAGAGCGTGAACGGAAAAATATCGTGGAACAGGCCAAGGCAAATCTCGCCCATTGGCAGAGGATAGCACAAACTTCTCAAATCAGGAGACAAGCCGCGGCATTGGAACAGTCGAAACAGGTTGAAGAAGCAGCAAGACTCCGCCGCGAACAGGAAGAGAGGGAACGTGCCGAACGCGAAGAGGCCGGAGAAAGAGTAAGGCTTTCTGATGAAGTTGACGAGAACGGCATCCCATTTGTGGTTTCTGAAAATGGGACAACCACTTTCGGAGAAATACGAGAGGACAGCGGATTAACACCTGCCCCGATAAAATTAAGTGAAGGTTATCAAGATGAGAACGGTAAAGGATACGGTCTTATACATATTGAGACAAATCATGGTAGCCAAATCAAGAATGCAGGTTTCAAATCTGTTGAAGATTTTGTCTATTATGTAGCTGAGAATTATGATGAAGATAATATCCGGGTAGGTAAACGCAGGGAAAACGGCTCTCCAACATTCCTAATACAAGTCACGGATACCCACGATAATACATTGTTTATTGAGATGTCGAAAGATGGCTCTTATTGGAATGTGAACAGTGCGGGAATTTTCCGTAAAGGGTATTCTAACAAAAAGGAAACGGTCGCCAAGACCGAACCTCAGCAACCGAATAATGCCGTTTCGACTGGCTCTTCGCTTTCAGAAGATGAAGGGGGCGGCATTACATCCTCGGAACCCAACGGTGAGCCAACCGTTTCTAACAGCAAAGATAGCGAAAAATCTCGTATTAACAACAAGTTAAGCGAAAAATAGAGGAAAAGCCCTTTAATATCATCGACAGCCGAAGAGGTTCTGTAGAACTACACCGTGCCACGAGGACGGAAAACGGGGTGTCCGTAACCCGTGTGGCCGCATTCAGAGACGGGAAGGAAGTTTCCATGCCGATGGCTTACATGCCTATACCCGAAGGATATGCAGCAAGTGACATACCCGAAGGTGTCGAAGTGCAGGGTGCACGTGAATTCCGCCAGTCCGTAGACGGGAGGCTTGCCGCCACGGTCGTGGTGCGCTATGAAGATGGTGGAACAGGGCTGATGGATACCGCGTTGGCTCCAATCCAGCCTGAGAGCGGACAGGGAGATTTAAAAAAGATGCAAGAAAATGAAATCCTGCATCTTAATGAAAAGTATTCTCCCTCC
>CAZWPW010000099.1:0-6868 GCA_964635525.1 uncultured Bacteroidaceae bacterium | reverse complement strand
GCAGATGCTCGAAAGCAAGTTCGAAAAATCAAGGTTCGTAAGGGTTGACAGCGACCTTATCGACAACCTGATAAAGAAAGATGACACGACAAAGGACGTCGACTACAACCTCAGCAATGTCATCTCCACGGTCTTCACAACGCAGTTGCCGGCAATCGACAAAACGAACTTCGACGTGCAGCTCAAGTCGCTCGGCGAGGATGCACTTCCAATAGTCATCACGCAAAGCGAGTATATGCGCCGAATGAAAGACGTGGCGCAATTCCAGCCGGGAATGTCGTTCTATGGCGAAATGCCTGACATGTATAACATGATTGTCAACAGTGACCACAAACTCGTCAAGAGAATCATCGAGGCCGAAAACAACGAATGCGGAACGCAAGTCGCACCGCTCCTCGACGGAATAAAGCAAAAGAATGATGAACTGTCGGAGCTGCGCAAGGACTACGAAAAGAACAAAGACAAGATTGAGGCTCTTGACAAGGAAACCGATGACCTCAGAAAGAAGAAAGAGGACATGCTGAAGGCGTTCGCCGACAAGCAGCCGCTCGTGAAGCAGTTGATAGACATAGCATTGCTGCAAAACAACATGCTCAAAGGACAATCGTTGTCCACTTTCATCAAACGTACCATAGAGATGATTTGACAACACCGCAAATTGCATTCTCAAGCCAATAACAAACGGCTGGCAAAAGAGCGTAAGGCAGAAAGGCAAGGGAATTTGTCCCCTCCTTTCTGCCTTGATTGTAATCTTCCGGATATTTCAATAAGTTGTACATTTTTACTATCTTGCAAAAGATTTGAATGGGATATGCAGCTTGCCGCAGTGCATACCGCATCAATCCAAACCGCTTCCCGTAAAAACACAAGCAACAACAGCAAAGATGATAATACAAAACAGCGAATTGACCCTATCCGGATTAAAGAAACTATACGAGAAAAACCTTGATTCCATTTGCAAAATAGCCGTAGGGTGCGACACTTGCGCCGACTTCAAGAAATCCATAAACACGTTCATGGCCGACAACAATCTGCCAGATGCAGAGGCCGAGCAAAACATGCGCAACCTGATAGAACATGACGGAAAGAAAATAAAAGAACTCTCAACGGGCGAAGAACTCGAAATAAATACCCTGACCCTGCTATGGAAATGGCTCAAAGGCTTGGCAAATGATGATGAAATAACCGTCGATTTCGCCTTGGATCTATACTGCCAGTTCCTCAGGCTGACAGGACAGCATCCGGCAGACCAGGCCTCCCCCGCAAAGGTCAAGAAATGGATGCGCCGATGGCCAAGCGGAATGGACGATGAGATAAAAAAAGTAAGGAGAACAAACAAAGAACGCATAATCAACTGCCTCGTCGAAAAAATAGACGCGCGGCAAGCAAGCGCCAGCCAGTATAGCTTCAATGAAGGAATGACCCTTGACGACAAACATGACAAGGTCAGGGAATGGTGGTTCGACTACAAATTCCAGCTCGCGATGGCAGCACGCAGCATACGCGAAATAAACAGGATGCTCGGGCATTCCTTGCCACAGGAAGTCATAAGGCTTTACCACGAGGCAAGGCGAAAAGGAATACCCGTGTTTGTCACACCGTATTACTTGTCGTTGCTCAACACCGGCAACGAAGGATACGACGACAGCGCAATACGTTCATACATCTTCTACTCAAACGAACTTGTAGACGCTTTCGGGCAAATAAAAGCATGGGAAAAAGAAGACATGGTCGAACCCGGCAAACCGAACGCAGCAGGGTGGCTGTTGCCTGAAGGAAACAACATACACCGGCGTTACCCCGATGTCGCAATCTTGATCCCGGACTCCATGGGACGGGCGTGCGGGGGGCTTTGCGCATCGTGCCAGCGGATGTATGACTTCCAAAGCAGGCGTTTCAACTTTGACTTCGAGAAGTTGAAGCCTAATGAAACATGGAAACACAAGCTCCACCGCCTGATGAAGTATTTCGAAAACGATTCACAACTCTGCGACATACTTATCACCGGAGGCGACGCGCTAATGAGCAGCAACAAGACGTTGAGGAACATACTCAAGGAAGTACTGCGCATGGCAAAAAACAAACGGGCAGCAAACCTCAACAGGCCCGATGGAGAAAAATACGCCGAGATAAAAAGGGTCAGGCTCGGCACGAGGCTCCCGGTTTACCTGCCCATGAGGGTCAACGGCCCGTTGCTCGAAATATTGGCAGAATTCAAGGAAGAGGCACAAAAGCTCGGCATAGAACAATTCTTCGTGCAAACACATTTCCAAACACCATTGGAAATGACACCCGAAGCAAACAGGGCAGTACGCAGCCTGCAAGAAGCTGGGTGGGTCGTCACAAACCAATTGGTATTCAATGTGGCGGCATCAAGGCGAGGGCATACAGCGAAATTGCGGAAAGTACTCAACGCATGCGGGGTGTTCTGCTATTACACCTTCTCGGTCAAAGGATTCGACGAAAACCATGCACCCTTCGTGCCAAACTGCCGCTCAATGCAGGAAAGCGCAGAAGAGAAAGCAATCGGAAAAATCGACAAGCAAACCGAAGACCTCTTCATGGAGAAATACGCCAAAAGCCGATTCAAATCAACCGAAATAAGGAAGTTCTGCAACGAAACGGAAATACCATTCCTCGCAACCGACAGGAACGTGCTCAACCTGCCAGGAATAGGAAAAAGCATGGCATTCAACCTCGCAGGAATAATGAGCGACGGCAGGAGGATACTCGCATTCACACACGACAACACACGAAAGCACAGCCCCGTAATACGAGGCACGGAGCAAGTATATATCAAAGAAAACAAGTCAGTCTACGAATACCTCATCCAGTTAAAAGGCATGGGAGAACGCCTCGACGAATACAACACCATCTGGAACTATACCTCAGGAAAGACAGAAAGGCGCTTCAAGCTATATGAATATCCCTTGGATGAATCTCAAATTACCAAGAAATACACAAACCTCTCGCACGGCAACACAGAATGACACACGCCGCAGGCGGATAAAACAGAAAAGGGAGGCATCATCAAATAGAGCCTCCCTTTTCTGTTATTGCTTGCGCCCCAAGCAGGGCATCAGAATAGCAATTGCAATTGCAGCCAGTAAACAATCATGCCGGCAAAATAGCCAATCAATGCCAGCCATGATATGTTCTTGAGGTACCACCCGAATGAAATCTTTTCCAAACCCATGACCGCAACGCCGGCCGCGCTGCCAATAATCAATATGCTGCCGCCAGTTCCTGCGCAGAAAGCAAGGAGTTGCCAGAATGGGCCGTCAAGCATGAATTGGGCCATCTCAGGACCTGCCGACGACGAAGCAATCTCGTACATGCCCATGCAGCTCGCAACCAAGGGAACGTTGTCAACAATCGACGAGGCAAGGCCGATGATGCCGGTGACAATAAACGGATTGCCGCCAGAAGCCGCCTCAAGCCACTCGCCGAACGAGTGCAAGACGCCTGTCTCTTCCAACGAAGCAACAGTCATGAGGATGCCGAGGAAGAAAAGCAAAGTCGTGAAGTCAACGCGGTGAAGCAACTCCTCAACGCGTTTCATCGTCGAAGGAGCGCCAGGAATGCCGGCACAGAAAATCTCAACCACAACCCACATCACCGACAAAACCAACAAGATGCCCATGAAAGGGGGAAGGCCGGTAATGGCGCGGAACACGGGAACACTGATCAAGCCAAGCACGCCAATCAAGAAAATAGCATTCCTTTGAGCCTTGCTGAAAGCGTAGGACATCGAAGTCGCACCCTCATCGCTCTTCACATCCTCAAACTTGCCCTTCAAAGTGAAGCTCAACAGCAACGTCGGCAACAGAGCCGAAACAATCGAAGGCAGCAAAAGCTCTTTAATAACGCCAAGCGACGAAATAGAACCGTTTATCCATAACATGATAGTGGTAACGTCGCCAATGGGAGAAAATGCCCCGCCGGCGTTGGCGGCAACTATCACCATCGCAGCGTAAACCAACCTGTCCTTATGCTCATGGATAAGCTTGCGCAAAACGGCTATCATGACAAGGCTCGTGGTCAAGTTGTCGAGAACGGCAGAAAGGAAGAAAGTGATGATGACCATCTCCCAAAGCAGCTTCTTCTTGCTGCGGGTGGTCAAACGCTCGCGCACGAAGTTGAAGCCGCCGTTGTAGTCGACAACCTCGACTATGGTCATTGCGCCCAAAAGGAAGAAAATGGTCTCTGCAGTGCTTCCCAAGTGGGGAATCAAAATGCCATTGCCAACTAAGTTGCTGATAGCAGACGAAACAGAACCGTCATGGGCTCCGGCTATGGCTGAAGCAAGCTCATCACCATGCATTAGCAACAAATAGTCATGCGCGCCGAACATGTAAAGCGACCAGCATAACACACACATAAACAAGGCTATGGCACTCTTGTTGATTTTGACGGCGCTCTCAAAGGCAATGAACGCGTAGCCAACCAAAAACGTGCCCACAATAGCTGCGGTAATCATAAGTATTAAAGAAATTTTTATTTAATTGATGTGCCCGCAAAGATAACGAAAGATACATTCAAAAATACTGCCCAAGTAAGATAATTTTCAAAACAATAAAGCACCGGCAAAGCCAGAAAACAACCAACAGGCACAGCCCCGCGACAATGGCAACCCGCCAAAAGCCATGGCGCGGCAAAAGGAAATGAACTATCTTTGCACCCGAAACGCGGCAAAAAGCCGGACAAACACCAATGGGAACGCTAATATTAGGAATAGAATCGTCATGCGACGACACCTCAGCGGCAGTCACCAATGACAACATGCTGCTCTCAAACGTCGTGGCAAACCAAGGAGTGCACGAAGAATACGGCGGAGTGGTGCCGGAACTCGCATCCCGGGCGCACCAGCAAAACATATTGCCCGTAGTAAGCCAAGCACTCAAAAGGGCAGGGGTGCGGCCCGAAGACCTCAACGCGGTGGCATTCACACGAGGACCAGGGCTTATGGGGTCGCTCCTCGTTGGAGTGTCGTTCGCAAAAGGCTTGGCTCTGTCGTTAGGGATACCCATGATCGACGTAAACCACCTGCAAGCACACGTCATGGCGCACTTCATCGAAGACGGGGACAATAGGCCCAAACCCAACTTCCCATTCATCTGCCTGCTCGTGTCAGGCGGAAACTCGCAAATAATACTCGTCAAAGGCATCGGAGACATGCAAGTCATCGGGCAAACAATCGACGACGCGGCCGGAGAAGCAATCGACAAATGCGCCAAAATCATGGGATTGGGATATCCCGGAGGTGTCGCCATCGATAAGCTCGCACGCCAAGGAGACCCTAACCGCTTCGCATTCAGCAAGCCCGGCATACCAGGATACGACTACAGCTTCAGCGGACTGAAAACATCGTTCCTGTACTCAATGCGCAAATGGATACAAGACGAACCCGACTTCATCGAAAAAAACAAGGCCGACATCGCCGCGTCGCTCGAAAAAACAGTGGCCGACATACTCATCAACAAACTGAGGAAAGCCGCAAAAGACATGGGAATAAATGAAATAGCACTCGCCGGAGGAGTATCTGCCAACACGGGATTGAGGAACGCGCTCGCCGCCTGCGCACAAAAACTCGGCTGGAAAACGCACCTGCCCAAACTGTGCTACACCACCGACAACGCCGCAATGGTCGCAATAACAGGCTATTACAAGTTCATGCGCAACGAATTCTGCGACCCCGCGCTGCCTGCATTCTCGAGGACTGCATTGTAACCAACCGCACCGCGCAAGCCGCCTTCAGCCGGAAACCACCCAGCCGCGGTCGATGAAATATTCGAACGAGGTCTTCACCGCATGCCGCTCGCCCTCCCTGACACCCGAAAGAATCCGGCCGAAAGGCGTAACGTCATAAAACTCAGTCACCACCTCGCACTCGGCAACACCCCGGCTCATCATCTCGGGCGTGCAACGCAGATTGCGGACACTGGCAACCCTGGCCTTGAAGCATTTGACGTAAACCATACCTGCAGGCGCAGTAAGCTCGCCGGCAGACCGGCCTGAAGCCTTTCTGCCCGCCGCCGCAGAGAAAACCTCGGCAGTGCTGACAGTATCTTCAGGGTACGAAACATCGGCCGCGATGCTGCGCAAATCGCCGTCAGATGCCTCCGAAGCCTTTATGCTCGCGTCGATGGCGCGGACTTCATCTTCCGACAGCACATGCCGCATGCCCTCGTCGGTGAGCGAAACCTCGACGAAGATGCGGCAAACATCATGCCAATCGTCATCATGCCGCGCATCAACAACCATCTCTGACTTGTAGTTGACCATCCCGGCAGCCGACAACTTGCGCAAAACAAGGCGGGCGCTCTCCGAATTCAATTCATAACGGCCCGTGCGCAACGACTCGTAACTGTAATTGCCTGCGTAAGGAACCATCATCTGCTCGGCGGCATCCATCGCCGCACGCTCGGTGAACTGTCCTCCGCCAGAGCATCCAGCCAGCGCAATGGCCGACAAAAATGCGCACAATGCGCGGAAGTTTTTCTTCATAACTCCGCAAAGTTAATGATTTCAACCGCACCGCAGCAAATAAAGCACACTGCCCCGGCGCAGAAAGCAATGCACCCAATGCACGGCAGGGCAATACCCAATCTTCACCCGCATGCAATGAAAAGTTGCCCTGGGTAGCATGCAATCTTTATTTTTACCCTAAGTTTATTTATTTTTACCGTAAGATTATATGTTTTTACTCTGCAAATACATATTTTTACCCTAAAAATAAAGATAACATACAACCCAACTGAAGATTGCATGCTACCCGGGGAAACTCTGCATACTGCCCAGAGGAACTTCGCGTTGAACCCAAATCGGTCATTAGGATTTCACAGTGTTGTAAGGCAGTGAGAAATCC
>CAZWPW010000098.1:0-6884 GCA_964635525.1 uncultured Bacteroidaceae bacterium | reverse complement strand
GTGTCGAAAGGCATGCAGGTTCGAGTCCTGTTCTGGGCACCCTTTTCCGATGGCATCTCGGCTGCCTTGCCGGATGGTTTGCCGTTTGCTCGCCGTAGCATAGGTTTTCTTTCCGGGGTTCATGCCAGTGGTTGCTCGAATGGTGGAATCGGTAGACACGAGGGACTTAAAATCCCTTGGCTATTGCAGCTGTGCGGGTTCAAGTCCCGCTTCGAGTACGAAAAACGCCTTGTAATCATTAGATTATGAGGTATTTTATTTTTGTGAGTAGCCAAAGGGTAGCCAAAAACGAGGTCACCCGAAATGTCCAGCTGCTCCCTTATGCTATATTTTTATATATCTTTACGGTGTTATGGAAAAAGAAAGACTTATCGTCATCGTGGAGATGGCCTCCGATGGCACGTTCGGCTGCTACATCGAGGACGAGGAGAAAGACTTCGGGGCTGTCGGGTACGGCACTGCCTCCGAAGAGGCTATAAAAGATTTTTATGAGGCTTGCACAGAACTCCGAGAAAAACACGCCAAAGACGGGAGGGTTATTCCCGAATACGACTACGTGTTCAAGTATGACCTGCGTTCCTTTTTCGATTACTTCGACTGCTTCAACGCCAAGAAGATTGCTGAGATGTCGGGCATCAACTACGCGCAGTTGAACCAGTACCTCACCGGACGACGTAATGCCAGCCGTTTGCAATACGACAGACTGGCGGGATGCATCCGCAAAATCACGGAAGAACTCCAAAAGGCAACGTTTTGATTCCTTCATAGTTGCAAAGAGCAAACAACAACGCCATCCCGTTTCCCTTTTTGAGGGTTGCGGGGTTTTTGCGTGCTATATGGCGGCAGGAACGCCCTTTCGTAGCGTTAGCGCGCCATGGTCGCCAATGGTCACAACCATTGCTTTGCAAATGGTTGTTTTTTTGTCTCCCGCTTATGGCGGAGCCGGGCTTCCGGCATATTGTCTGCAATGCCTTTGGCCCGGCTCTTTCTGGCCGTTATGTTGAAGGTGCCAGCTGGTGCGGTTCAGTTATTGTCCCATGTTGTTTAGTATCTCCATGGTGTCCATGGCTATCATCTTTTCTTCATCGGTAGGTATGATTGCCACTTTGACTTTCGATTCCGGCGTGGATATGACTTTTTCCTCACCCCTTGTTTTGTTGAGTTCGTCGTCGATTTCGATGCCGAGGTATCCTAAGTTGTCGCATACGGCTTTGCGGCAGCTTGCTTGGTTTTCGCCTACCCCTCCTGTGAATGCTATTACATCGACCCCGTTCATTACGGCGGTGTATGCCCCGACGTATTTAGTTATTCTGTGGTAGTACATTTTCTCTGCCAGTTGCGCCCTTTTGTTGTTGTTTTCGCTTGCCGCGCAGAGTTCCCTCATGTCGCTTGACACTCCTGAGATGCCGAGCACTCCCGATTTCTTGTTCAACAGTTCTGAGATGCCTTTAGCGTCGAGTTTCTCTTTTTCCATTATATATGTAACTGCTCCAGCATCGATGTCTCCGCACCTTGTTCCCATCATGAGGCCTTCGACGGGCGTGAGCCCCATTGATGTGTCTATTGATTTCCCGTTTTGTATTGCAGTTATTGAGCCTCCGTTGCCTATGTGGCAGGTGATTATTTTCGTATTGCCCGGTTTTAGCCCGAGGAATTTGCATGCTCTTTTCGATACGTACCTGTGGCTTGTGCCGTGGAATCCGTAGCGTCTGATGCCGTATTTTTCGTAGAGTTCGTAAGGTATGGCGTACATATATGCGTAGTCGGGCATTGTTTGGTGGAATGCCGTGTCGAATACTCCTATTTGCGGAACTTGCGGGAGTATTTTGCTTATTGCGTTTATTCCCTTGAGGTTTGCCGGGTTGTGCAGTGGCGCGAGGTCGCTGCATTCAATGATTTTGTCGATTACGTCTTGGTTTATCAGCACTGATTTGCTGAATTTTTCCCCTCCGTGCACGAGTCTGTGGCCTACTGCGGTTATTTCGTCAAGTGATTTGACGCATCCGTATTCGGCGCCTGTGAGTATTTCGAAGATGAATTCAACGCCTTGCGTGTGTTCCGGTATGTCTTTTTCTATTATTTGCTTATCTCCGTTTGGCAGGTTGAATTTGATGAAAGATCCTTTGAGTCCTATTTTTTCTATGCCACCTTGTGCTATTACTGTATTGTCGCCCATGTCGAAGAGTTTGTATTTTATCGATGAGCTACCGCAGTTCAATACTAATATTTTCATATTCTGTTGTTTGTGTTTTGATTCAGTTTATTTTCGATGCTATTGCTTGGTTTGCCGTTATTGCTATCATGTTGAAGACGTCGTCTACTGAGCATCCTCTTGAGAGGTCGTTAACCGGCTTTGCTATGCCTTGCAGTATTGGGCCTATTGCTTCTGCTTTGCCGAGTCTTTGCACGAGTTTGTATGATATGTTTCCTACTTCGAGGCTTGGCACTATGAGCACGTTTGCGTGTCCTGCTATTGTTGAGTTAGGCGCTTTGCTTGCTCCTATCGATGGCACGAGCGCTGCATCGGCTTGCAGTTCGCCGTCTATTTTGAGGCTCGGGTCCAATTGTCTCGCTAATTCCGTGGCTTCGATTACTTTGTCTGCTGCCTCGTGTTTTGCCGATCCTTTTGTTGAGAAGCTTAGCATGGCTACTTGCGGGTCGGTGAATCCTGCTACTGTCTTTGCCGTGCGTGCCGTGCTGACGGCTATTTCGGCGAGCTGCTTAGCGTCAGGCACTGGTGTCACTGCCACGTCGCCGATGACGATAAGCCCGTCTTCCCCGTATTGCTTTTCGGTGCAAATCATCAGCATAGCTCCCGAAATGCATGATATGCCCGGCGTTGTTTTGATTATTTGCAGGGCTGGCCTTAGCACGTTGCTTGTTGTGTTCCTTGCTCCGGCAAGTTGCCCGTCGGCTTCACCGTTTTTGATTAGCAGGCAGCCGAGGTAGAGCGGGTTGCGTGCCAATTCGCGGGCTTGTTCGATGGTCATCCCTTTGTTTTTCCTGATGTCGTAGAGCAGGTTCGCATGTTCTTCATGCTTTGGGTTGTTTTCCGGGTCGAGGATTGTTGCTTTGTCGATATGTGGCAGCCAGCAGTTTTTTGCTACTGATAGTATTTTTTCCGGCTTGCCCATAAGGATTATGTTCGCGATGTTTTCGGCCAAGGCTTTGTCTGCCGCTCTGAGAGTTCTTTCCTCGTCTCCTTCGGGGAGCACGATAGTTTGCGGGTTGTTTCTTGCCCGTTCGATTATTTCATTGATTATCTGCATGGTTTGTAGTATTTCAATAACTATTTATTTTCGCGTTACCGCAAAGTTAATCATTTAATGCATTGATTGTCACTTGCTGTGCGACTTGTTTTCTACTTGCTGTGCGCCTTGCGGTATGTTAGTGGCTTGCTGTTTTTCGTTTTTGCTGGATGTTAGAATAATTATTTCATTATTTTTGCCTATCGAAAAAGTGAATACATAAACAATTAAAAGCTATGATAAAACGTTTGTTTCCAGCAGTATTGGCAAGCTTTATCGCATTGCCGGCATTATTGAATGCCCAGAACAGGACACACATCCTTTTGGAGGATGGTTGGCGTTTCACCCGCGAGGTGCCAGAGAAAGGTGAGATACAGTATGCCTCCGGTGCTTTCGATGACGGTTCATGGCAGACGGTTACTGTTCCTCATGACTGGGCTATCTACGGACCTTTCAGCAGCCGCAATGACATGCAGAACGTTGCTATCCTCCAGGATGGGCAGACCGAGGCCACCGAGCATGCCGGCCGCACCGGGGGGTTGCCCTTTGTTGGTGTTGGATGGTACCGTTTGAAGTTCTCCGTCCCCGGGTTTGCCGAGGGCAAGAAGGCATATATTGTCTTTGACGGCGCTATGAGCCATGCCGAGGTTTACCTTAACGGCGAGAAAGCATGTTTTTGGCCCTACGGCTACAATTCGTTTTATTTCGATGCTACCCCTTTCCTCATGGCGGGTGAGGATAATTTGTTGGCCGTGCGGCTTGAGAACCAGCCCGAGTCGTCGCGTTGGTATCCCGGAGCGGGGATATACCGCAATGTGCATCTGATTGTCGCCGACGAAGTACATGTGCCCGTTTGGGGGACGCAGGTCACCACGCCTGTCGTTGAAGAGGGGTTTGCCAAGGTGAAGGTAAGGACTGCGGTCGAATACCCCGAGGGCTTGGACCCTTCGTCATTGTCGATAATGACGGTCATCGTCTCGCAACGAGGCAACATTGTGGCATCGAATGAGAAGAAGTTGACCCAATACGATTCCGGCACTTTTGAGCAGGACTTTGTGGTTGCTGATCCTGACCTCTGGTCGCCAGAATCCCCCATATTGTACAAGGCCGTTTCAAGGATCTACTGCGACGGGCAGCAGCGCGATGAATACGAGACTGTTTTCGGCATACGCGCCATAGAGGTCGTTCCCGGCAAGGGTCTTTTCATCAACGGCAAGCCGGAGAAGTTCAAAGGCGTGTGCATGCACCATGACCTCGGTCCTCTCGGGGCAGCTGTTAACATGGCAGCGATAAAACGCCAAATACGCATATTGAAAGGCATGGGATGCAATGCCATAAGGACCTCCCACAACATGCCGGCGCCCGAATTGGTGCAGGCTGCCGACGAGATGGGCATGATGCTAATGGTTGAGACTTTCGACGAATGGAGAACGGCAAAGTGCCAGAACGGCTATCACTTGTATTTTGACGAATGGGCTGAAAAGGACTTGGTCAATGTCATCAGGCATTACCGCAACAACCCGAGCGTCGTGATGTGGTGCATCGGCAACGAAGTGCCCGACCAAGGTACGGCCCAAGGCATGAAGTTGTCACGTTACCTTCAGGATATTTGCCACCGCGAGGACCCGACGCGCCTTGTCACCCAAGGCATGGACAACCCCGATGCCGTCGTGGGCAACAACATGGCTGCCGTAATGGATGTGGCCGGCTTCAATTACCGCCCTTTCAAATATCAAATCAATTACGACAAGTTGCCGCAACAGATAATACTCGGTGCCGAAACGGCATCGACAATCAGCTCCCGCGGGGTGTACAAATACCCCGTCGAGCGGCAGTCGATGAAGCGTTACGACGACCACCAGGCCTCCTCGTATGATGTGGAGCATTGCGGGTGGTCAAACCTTCCGGAGGATGACTGGATATGGCACGACGACAACGACTATTGCATAGGCGAGTTCGTGTGGACAGGCTTCGACTACATTGGCGAGCCAACGCCATACTATTCCGATTGGCCGAGCCACACCTCGCTGTTCGGCATAGTCGACTTGGCCGGCTTGCCCAAGGACAGGTATTACCTCTACCGCAGCCATTGGCTTCCCGAAGAGGAGACCCTGCATATCTTGCCACATTGGAACTGGCAAGGGCGCGAAGGGGAGGTAACTCCGGTATTCGTCTACACCAACTACCCGTCGGCAGAGCTGTTCATAAACGGGGTCAGCCAAGGCATAAGGACCAAGGACAGCGGCGTGACCATCGAGGCCACTGCAAACAAAGACAGCGAGCAAGCATTTGACAGGCAGAAACGTTACCGCCTGATGTGGATGGACACGAAGTATGAACCGGGAACAGTCAAAGTAGTGGCATACGACGACGAGGGTAACCAAGCGGCGGAAGCCGAGATGCGCACTGCCGGCAAGCCCCACCACCTCGAGCTTGTGCCTGACCGCACGTTGCTGAATGCCAACGGCAAGGACTTGTCATTCGTTACCGTCAAGGTAGTCGACAAAGACGGCAACCTATGCCCCGATGTCAACGGATTAGTGAAGTTCAAAGTCAAAGGCAAAGGAACCTACCGTGCGGGAGCCAACGGCAACCCGGCTTGCCTTGACTTGTTCCATATCCCCGAGATGCACCTCTTCAACGGCATGATGACGGCAATAGTCCAGTCAACCGGCGAGCCGGGCAAAATAACCCTGCAAGCGAGTATGAAAGGGGTAGAAAAGGCCACAGTGACCATTGACAGCAAGTGACGCGTGTCGTTCAGGCTGCAAGCATAGACAAGGCAGGGCATGGCAGCATGCCCTGTTTTGTCATATTGGCTGCCAGCCAAGAGCATCGAAAATGCTAAATAATGATAAACAAGATAATAGGGCTGCACTATAGTGGAACTATTCCGCAAAAATAGTTTCCTTTGCAGCATGAACCGATTAGCCAAGCTCGTTGCCACGGCAGCTCTCGTACTTGCCATGCAATTTCCGGCAGCTCTGCCGGCTCTTGCGCAGGAGGAGGCCGTTAACGACACCATTGATGCCCGTTGCGACAGTATAAGCCTGACTGATGCCCCTTCGACGTTCAAGGAGAGGCGCGCAGCAAGGAAAGAGAAAAGGCAGGCGCGCAATTTCCAGTTCAGCATACTCGGAGGACCTGCCTATTCGCCCGACTTCGGATTCCTCATAGGCGGCAGCGCGCTCATGACGTTCAGGACCGACAAAAACAACCCCGACCTTAAACGTTCAGTCCTCCCATTCGCCATAGCCGTAACGACGGGAGGAGCCGCCGTCGACCTGCGCCCGCAAATCTTTTTCCGCAGCGACCGCTTCAGAATATTCGGGACGTTCAACTACAAGTACAACAAAGACAACTACTACGGCGTAGGCTTCGACACGAACCACAACACCGAAAGGGGAGAGCAACACACGTTGTTCACGGCAAGCTACTTGCAGCTCAACCCGCAGTTCATGTTCAGGATAAAGGAAAGCGACTTCTTCATCGGGCCAGCATTAGACTTCACCATCGACAAGATGCTCAAGCCCTCGGACGGAGTTGCCAACGACCCGTCGTGCCAAGCAGCGGGAGGAGATGCCGGCGGGTATGAAAACAGAAGTTCCGGGTTGGGGCGCGTAGCCGATTACGACT